>CAMWXM010000235.1 GCA_947178195.1 uncultured Ruminococcus sp. | reverse complement strand
TGGCCACATATTACAGTTTAAATACGCAGCCTGATTCTCTCCTTTTTGACTTAATGAATATGCCTAATGTACTTCAATTAGCTATCGAAACAGGGACACCATATAATGCTATTTTAAAAAAACAAACAGAAATGAAATACAAAATATTGTCAAGCAATGGTATATATAAAAAATATTATATTTATACTGAATTTCTTTCTAAATCATATGGTGACAATATTCTTTTTTTCTTATTAAAATCTATATTCACAAATTACGATATTTATCATTATGATCTCATTAGCTATAATCCACAAGAAAGATCGGCAATAATACAAAAAATTTATAGTTATGATTCTATGTATATTAATTTTGCCGTAAAAATGGAAGAAATAAAATCAATTCTAAATGAAGAAGATGTATTTGACTCTAGTTGTAAAAATCGATTATATTCAGTTATGACTGGATTGACTGAAATACCACAAAAGACATATGAAAGAGAGGGTATATCAAAAAAATTGGATACACTTTTTTTTAAACACCCATATGTAGTTAGAGCTATAGAGAAATTATTAAAAAGAAAAATAACTGAGGATGATTGTACGCTTGCAAAAGGGTATATGGCTTTCCAATACTCAGGTTATAATTTATATGACTTGCTTACAGATGAGAAAAATAAAATAAATGATATTTTAGAATTCATAGAAACGACACACAGTGATGCATTAATTATCAACAAATATGAAAAGTATGCTGAGAAGACTTTAAATGATTGTATTGTGGGAATGAATGAAATAATAAGCCTTTCAAATAGCAACAAAAAATAAAATTTAGTCGGAGAGAAAAATGTGTAGTGAAGCTTATACTTTATCAATAACTGGCAAACCTAAACATATTATACAATTACAAGATGTGTTTCAGAAATGTGGATTTAAAGCAACGGTAATAGACCAATCTCAAGGGTATTACTTTGACATTGACAGTGTTGTAACAATAATTGTCGCAATACTAGGTGCTAACGGACTTGGTACAATTCTTAGCAATGTTTTCTTTCGCAATAAAAAAATCCTTAAGATTAAGGTAGAGGAAGGAAAGATTAAAGAATTAGAAATAGAAAGTAATGCTAGTAATGAACAATTAGAGAAATTCCTTAGTGAAATAAAGAAAGCTTTCGAAGATAATGATTTCTGAATTGAATTACCTATGGGAATCTGAGCAGCCACAGTTTTGACAACCATATATGGTTTGCTATAATTCCTATTCCAGTACGGTTTCGGTTGGTCAATTCAGACTTCAAAATGAACTCCAAAAACAAAACCGCTCAAATTCTGAAACAAAAAACGAAAATAAAATGAATCTGAGCCCCATTGCCCGATTTGAAATGTGGCAAATCCGTATAATATTGAGGAGCGTTGTAAGATGGTCTTTTTTGAATGTGTCACATTAAGCGTTTGATGGCTTTGAATAGTTAGATGAGAAACTGTGAATTGCTTCTCTCTATTTATGAGAGGCAATTTACAGTTTTTTGGCTAATTGAAAACGAGATTTAGCGTGATTTGGCACAGCGGACAGCTATGAGCGAGGCACCGACCGATTCCGAGGAAATGGCAAAGGAACACGCAGAGCAGAAATAAACAGCAACCGTGAGCGAATTTGAGAGCGTTTCTGATGAAGTCAGGGAACAAACTCAAAGAGCATGAAAGTGCCGATTTTTGGCCGAATTTTACAGCGTGGTATCTCGCAAAACACGAGGTACCGATTTTAATTGTATCGTATACACACATTTTTATGTAGTTTGAACGATTCAAACTTTGTAAAGGTAGCTCAATACGACCTTTGAGCAACTCGGAAGCAAATAGCCACCGAGTTTATAGTAAATACCATTTTGTCAAAACGGCAGTTTTGAAGTTTAATTCTACTCCCCATTTTAGGGAGTAGGGTTTCGCTCTATTCTTTGTTTACTGCGGCTCAATTTTTGACATAGTAAGTAACGTTTCGTTATTGAGTTTGGTCGGCAAATGATTTGTTCATCATTTTTAGTCGGTCTTTCTCCGCTTTAATTTCAGCCTTGACTTGAACTATCATCGCCGCAAGCTTTTCTTCACATTCTTCTTTCGTCTTAGCATATATGTTATGCGACTCACGTTTGCCATAAGCATTGGTAGGAGTATACCGTCCTTCATACAGGTGGTCATTTATCATTGTCACACAGCCCGTCCCAGATTTGCGCACCTTTGGCTTGTACGGCTCGATTGGAGCTGAGTCGGTGTTTTGCCTTGTCAGCTTCTTTGCCTGCGGAATTTCGGCTTCTGTGCCGCCTATTTGGCGGTCTATCTTTGCAGCTGCCTGTCGCTGCATAGTATCCGTGATATGGCTGTATATGTCAATCGTGGTAGCCGAGGAAACATGACCTATTGTACTGGATAGCGTTTTTACATCCATGCCATTTTCAAGTGCCATAGTCGCAAATGTATGTCTAAGGTCGTGAAATCTAACCTTTGGGCAGCCTGCTCGTTTCAGTATTAACTGTAGCCGTTTGCGCACCGCTGACGGGTGTCTTGGCTTTGTGCTATCAAGGGGTGAGGGGAATATCCATTCCGATTCAACATTTTTCTTGTACTCAAATAGTATTTTCAGAAGTGAGGGCGGTAATATTACAGATCTTATGGACGCTTTAGTTTTAGGCTCGGAGATAAACAACTCACCATGCATTGCAGTTATTTGTTTATTTATTCTTAGTTCACCTGTAGTGAAGTTTAAGTCGCTCCATTTTAAGGCAAGTATCTCTCCGCGACGCATTCCTGTTCCAAGTTCAAGCAGAAAGAGTTCATAATATCCTTCTTCTTTGGCTCTATTAAGGAATCGTACAACCTCATTTTGTGTAAGAACTCTCATTTCTCGTGATTTTTTCGGTGGTAATTTGCAGCCAATAGCGGGATTTACTCTTATCAATCCCTCTTGCACTGCCTTTTCTAATGCTGACCGACAGTTGGCGTGTATAGCCCGAATCACTCTGTCAGAAAGCCCTGTACCATATATTTCGGTATTTATCTTTCTGCCACTCGACTTTGTCCTTGCATAGAATTGTTGAATGTCGGATTGGGTTAGCTTATTCAGCGGGATTTTACCGATTTCGGGGATTATATGCTTGTAAATTCGATTTTCATATTCTACTTGTGTAGTAACACGAATTGTATGTTTGCAGTAGGTTTGATACCAAAAATCTATCCACTCTCCGAATGGCATTTCTGAATTTATTTTTTCGGTAGGTTTTCCATACTGCTCCTTAAGGGTTTCAAGCTTAGTCGCACATTCCGTTTTGGTTTTGGCGGTAACATTCTTGGTTATGGGTAAGCCCTTGTCGTCATATCCGACAACTATTCGCCCCTCCCACCGTCCGTCTTTTCTCAATCTCAAAGTGCCCTCGCCCTGTTTTCTGCGTTTAGCCATTATCAACACCTCCGATTATCTCGTCCATAAAATTGCCCACTATTTTTGCTGCGCTTTTTTGCATATCGGTTGTGACATGAGTGTATGTGTCGAGAGTAAAACTGGCATTTGTGTGTCCGAGAATACCAGACAGTGTTTTTGCATCGACACCTCCCGCTATTGCATGAGTGGCGAATGTGTGACGCAGATCATGAAAGCGTATTAGTGGCAGTTCAGCTTGTTTGAGCAAGACTTTCAAATGCGTATAGGCACTTTGTGGATTTATAGGTTCTTCGGGTTTGTGAAAGTTTGGGAATATCCAATCACTGATTGCTTTTTCTTTTCGTTTTATAAGCAACTCAGCTGTACTCGGTGGAAGTAATATTTCCGTTTCGTCTTTTACGCCGTTGTAACAAGCAACTATGTTATTTACAATCGCCTGTTCAACTGACAGTTTGAATAGCATTGATGAAATGTTTTTCTCTACGCTTTCGATTTCATTTTTTATAGTCTGTGCCAACAGAGGAGCAAAAAATTTATATGGATTATCAAGATTACATAAATTACAACGTCACTGTTTACAAAGCAATGAGCCTTACAAACAGTCTTAATAAAATTCTGCAAAAGCTGCCGCCTTATGATAAAATTCTTGGCAGTCAGATTATAAATCTTGATGATATTCTGAATGGTTACAGCTACTTTTTTGAGAACGGAATGGATTATGAGGCCTACGTTTACGGTCAATTCAACGAGGATACTGTGAATGAATACGGCGTTGGAGAAAAAGACGAGGCTGGAAATTATTCTATGTACCTATATAAATTTCAGCTTTGCCCACCCGAATATATCGAAATGGAAAACGAAGATATAAGGCACTTACTCCATGAATTAAACCAAACGATTTCGGGATTTTTTGATATGTATATCAAGTTTGTAACCGCATATTTGCAGGTGCACGAGGTGTACAAGTCATTCATAACCGAGTATTTTCATCAGAAGGAAGCCTTTCCAACGGGGAGCGAGACCGCTCAATATTTTGAGAATTTTAACAAGTCAAACACTAACAATTTCAGAAAGATAAAATGCAAAATGGAGTCTTTTGAGTACAAGACGTTGAAGGACAAAAGTGGAAATCTGATTTTATGTGAGGAGATTGGATTTAATGATTTGGGATCGTTTTTGTACTATGATTTCTTTAACGGGATCAAACAAAATTATGTGCCAAATCGGTGCAGAAACTGCAGTAAATTCTTTTTGATCAAGGGCAGTTGGTACTATACCTACTGCGACAGAAAGCTTAGAAA
>CAMWXM010000234.1 GCA_947178195.1 uncultured Ruminococcus sp. | reverse complement strand
ACATAAATAATTGCTTTCTACATACTCTGTAAGCTTTGCTGCAATCTCATTACTTCTATCAGTTAAAAAACGACATTGTTCTTTAATATTTTCCTTATTTAAATCACTGTTTTCTTCCGCCTCAATTATAAAATCAACAGAATGTTCAACACCGAACAAAAATAATTTTAATTGTTTTGATTGATATTTTGTTTTGCTTTTACATTTTTTAAAAAACATTTTTTCACCTCTGATATTTTTATTTACTTAAACTTTTTATAAATTAAAATTTGTCTGCTTGATAAACTGAAATTCAGAAGATAATCATAATACTGCATTTAACTCTGTATTAATATCTTTTATATCCTCATTTAGTTTTTCCATATGCACCAACATATCATCAAATAACCTATTAAGATTAGTTTCAAAATTATTTGGAAGAATAATGCATCGTTGCTTGCATAATTCGATTAAGCGTTTTTCCCCAGGGTGGGTTAAGCTGTTCAGAGCAAATAAAATATCAAAGTAGGACTCTAACAATGCTGTTACCCTATGAATTATACTTACTTTATCATTTCTTTTACAAGCTTTTTCTATCTGATTAAAATATGCTGGCATAGCGGCACATAATAGATTATAGTTTCTCTTGATAATATTATCTCTAAGTTGCTCAGGATATGGTACAGAAAACCTCTTTTTTACTTGCTCTAACCTTTTATCGTTATCATAAATTATTTTAGAATTCAAAAGATTATGCCACATACAAGTAGTATAGCCATTATGTGCTTGATATTTCTCTACAACATCTGAAACGCTCTCACAAAAATCATCGAGGTTTCGATAAATAATATCAATATCTATTCCGTTATTTAATGCACAGTTATCTTCATATTCCCAATAGTGATTTCCTATTTCCACATAACTACAATACTTGTTAAAAATCTTTTTTCTGATTTCTTCACTTATAGGTGCAGTTATATAAACATAAACATCGTAATCCGATTTATCGTCGTAATTATCTCCAGAACGTGAACCGCCTAAAGCGATAGCTTCGACTTGTTCCAATTCTGTCAATTCCTTAAAGATATTATTTATCATAATTATTACTCCTCTAAATTCCGATTTACCAAGTCCCAAAGAGTTTTACCAATCATAATTTATCTGCTTGACAAATTGGAATTTATCTATGCCCCTCTCTGATGAATGTAATCAAATCTTCAACATTGTCAAACTGGTCATAATCTCCCATAATGCCTTCCCTGTGATATACAACGCCTGATTTTTCGTTTGCTTCCAGACAATCCAGCAGTTCCTGAATACCATATCTTCTAACAAACTCGGTAAATCCCAGAGCCTTTATCTTATCGCCAAACAATCCCTTTCTACATCCGTTTTCCTTGCACATATAGCAGCCTTCAAGATTATTTGCAATTGAACATTTTCTGTTTTCACACCATTCAGCATCCTTGCACCAACTGAGTTCCATAAAGCCGTCCTTGTGACAACCTTTGCATGATACATTTTCCGAACATAAACAACATGCCAAACCACATCTTGCAATTCCAAGTTCTCTTTTCATTTTATGACCTCCAAATTCAGATTTATCTTTACCAGTCCTCTCTTCACCCCATTATTTTTTTACAGATTACAAATAAGAAAATTTTCTTTTCATGTCGGTAATCAATTCCGGATTATCCTTTTTCATCATTTCTATCAATTTATGAATATTATTTGTATCTTCCTTTATGGCATTCAACTCAGATTCTGTAATTCCGACCAGTTGAATAAATGAAACTTTACCATGAACGGTGTTCAGCGTTTTCGCCGTCGTATCTTCAACTGTGATTAAAGCGGTTATCATAGAATCTTTACCGATATGAAGCGACGTACCATTTCCTGGAACACATTCTTCAGGATCATAATAATTCTTTGATTTATATGTATATCGTGCAAGATTTGAGAACATATTTAAAGCCCAAAGACAATCTTCCGGTTTATCTTCCTTTAATTTAATAGTCATTTCATATCCCCAACGACTAAATTCACCGCCAAAAGCTTCTTGATCAGTATAAAGTTCAGTCATTCCAAATGTAACAATATGCTGATAGCCATTATTATTTGTATAAATGGAAAAACCGTCAAGAAATTCATCGCCACCAAACATAGCTCTTGATTGAAATGATGTACCATAATGTGCCGGCTCAACTCCAGGATATAGCCTGTCAAATTCTGCATCGATGGCATCCCACCCAGGTGCCCAATCTTCATCATTATTCATTTTTTCAACGTATTCTTCTTTTGTCATATTTAATACCTCACTTTAAACAAATAACCTTATCAATAACTCAAATACGGCTTTTAATCAATTACCGGTGATGTTAAAACAGCATTTTCAGAAATCAGACATGAGTCCCAAGGTTCGATATTTTCAGGCAGCAACGCATATATGATTTCAGCTTCGCCCTCGCCATATTCCAGAAAATACTGCAAATAAGTCATATTCTTTGCAGTATAAAGAATAAAACTTTCGTATTTTTCTCTTAACTCTTTCAAATCCGATGTATTATCATCTGGCATTACAGGTGTAATAAATTTTTGATCTGCAAATTTCGATCTTATTTCCAACGCTGATAACGGAATACCATTTTCATCTACCCAGTAGAGATTATTAGTCGTATCAAGCATTATCCATTTATTATAGCTTCTATCCCATATTTCATTTACAACATGACACTCGCTATCAAACACAGACAGTGGATTTATCCATAGTTTTCTTGAATAAATACCCAAAGAAAGAAATATCTCATTAAAAACCTGAGCCTTTGCCCTGCAGAATATTCCATTTTGAGGCTTGTCAAGGGCATAATCCAATATCTCTACAGCATTCATTTCCTTGCTGTATTCTGGAAAATCTCCTTTGTGAGTAAGCCGCTTTGAAATGTTGTTCATAAGTTTTAATGTTCTTTCAAATTCAGTTCCCTCTCCTGCTATTTGAGCTATATCATATTTTTCAAGAAGTTCACTGTAACTCTCTGCATTAAAATCATATGTAATAGGATCATCAACACCCGATCTGAATTTTTCACAATTTTTAATAATACCGCATTCCATTTTATATACTTCATCTTTATTCTGCAAATATGAAATATAATCTGATCCTGCAAAAAATTCTGAATATAGAATATATCCCAAACTTATTAATAACAATAAAGATAACAAAACTATAACGACGATTTTCTTATTTATTTTTTTATTCTTTATCATCATTTTTACCAACTTTCTGAGTTTAGAAAACTGTTTTATAAATTTTAGTTTTTCGCAAACTATATATTATATTTTTCTTTGCATTTTATATATTGCGCCACTAAAAAATAATTAGTTATCTCTTTATCATTTAAACCTGTAAATGCAATTAGTTCATCATATAAATAACTGCTTCCTTCAACAAAAATATATGAAGTATTTAATTCAATTCCGACTATAATTTTAATTCCCTTAAACACATCATCTTGTTTTTCATATAAATTTTTATCGATCACTTCAAACAATTTTATTATCGGATTTTTTTCACATAATTTTTGATTTAAATATTCATTATACTTAATATTTTCATAAACAATCTTTTCTAACTTTTTATTTTCTATTTCTATAACCGAATGCTTTTCTTTTAAATATTTTACTATCTCTAAACCTTCTTTTTTGTTAGGCATTAACTGGTTTTTATAATTGTTATAAATATCTTGCCATTCTTTTATCATTTCTTCGGTCGGCTCTTGCATTAACATATTTATTTTCCTCTGTATATTGTAATTTATCTAAATTTCTCCAATCGATAAACTTGATCCTCATCTATTTCAGCAATTCCGTTTTTATAGTCATATCCCATTTTTTTATAAAATCCAACAGCTGTAATTGATGACGGTATTTCAATTCGCTTTGCTCTTAAAAAATACTCGTCTTGCTCAAGGATCTCTATTATTTGCCTGCCAATGCCTTTACCTTGATATTCAGGAAGTACAAAAATTGTAAGCAAAATGCTTTCGGTCTTACTTCCCCAATAATCTGCAATAGCTCCACAGCCAACGATTCGCAATTCATCACAAACCACATACATGTGGCCTTGTTTTGCACGTTCAATCAGAACCTCTGCTGAATGAGATAATATATTTGCATCAATGTATTCCATTGAGTAATCCTGACTGTTAGTGGTTTTCATGGTTTTAGCAATTAGCTTTTCCAACTCTGCCGCATCTTCTAGTTTAAACATTCGTATTTTCATCTTATTCAGTCTCCATAAATGCTGATTTTTCTTTCCCAGTCCCACCAAAGCGTTTTGATAAATTTAAATTTATATTTCTAACTTAACAAGATATTCTGTTGTATCTTCTTCAAACTTTTTCTGACCTGTCAAATGAAAGCCATGTTTTTGATAAAATGAGATAGCTCTATTATTTTTTTCTAACGCCCATAAATTATCCACATGAAGTTCCTTAATCGCAAATTCGATTAATTCACTGCCAATTCCCTTGCTTTGAAAAAATGGATCTACATACAGCTTACAAATCTCTTTTTCATTTATTTGAATAAAACCTTTTATTAATCCGTTATCAAATACATATATGTTTTCTATTACTTCATCTTTTTTGAAGTAATTATCTACCAATGAAACAACCTGTAATTCACCAAAAGAAAATTCCTCATCTTTGAATATAGGGAAATAATTTATCCTATTATTAAATACAAATAT
>CAMWXM010000233.1 GCA_947178195.1 uncultured Ruminococcus sp. | reverse complement strand
GTATAATTGTATGATTTATTGGCAACCTGTATTTCTGACATACAACTTTTACACGGTGATACCTTAGATTTCTTGGAGGAAAAATGCAATGACAGTAAGAGAACAAACTGAAATTCTTGAATCAAGTACCTTGAGCAACTATGCATGTACCTCTTCAGGTCATGGAAGACGAATTTTATATGAAAAAAAATGCCCTATGCGTACAGAATTTCAACGTGACAGGGACAGGATTCTTCATTGCAATTCATTCAGACGCTTGAAAAGAAAAACTCAGGTTTTTCTCTCACCCATCGGAGACCATTACCGTACCCGTCTTACTCATACTCTTGAAGTATCTCAGATTGCAAGAACCATAGCAAGAGCGCTGAGACTTAATGAAGACCTGACTGAGGCTATCGCTCTGGGTCATGATCTGGGACACTCCCCTTTCGGTCATTCAGGAGAAGCCATCCTGGACGAAATATGTCCACACGGATACAAGCATTATCTTCAAAGCGTAAGGGTAGTCGATTATATTGAAAAAAACGGCAAGGGACTTAACCTTACATATGAAGTAAAAAATGGAATTGCATGCCATACAAATCAGATTGCCGCTACTGCCGAAGGAAATGTTGTAAGACTGTCAGATAAAATCGCATATATAAATCATGATATCGAGGATGCTGTCAGGGCAGGTATTCTTAAAACCTCCGATCTTCCCGAAAACAGCATAAAGGTTCTGGGAAATACAAAATCCGAAAGGATAACTACTCTTGTTTCCTCCATTATCCAGAACGGAGCAGATGAAATACGAATGACTAATGATATAAAAAAAGCCCATGACGAACTGCGAAGCTTTATGTTTGGATCTGTGTATACTAATGCAGCAGCAAAGGCGGAAGAAAAAAAAGCCAAAAATCTTGTTGAACAGCTTTATATGTACTTTAAAAAATATCCTGAAAAAATGCCGGACGATTATATCCGTATATGCCGCAGATTTGATATTGACAGAGCTGTGTGCGATTATATATCCGGTATGAGCGACGGATATGCAGTAGATTTATATATGGAGCTTTTCGTTCCACGTTCATGGAAATAATAAGAAAATGTTTTCACAAAAGTCATACAAAAAGCTGTGATAACAGTTTCTGATATACAGCGATCCTTGTAGGGGAGAAAAAGATGCCTTTACCCGAAGAATTTATTTATCAGCTTAAAACGGCAAATCCGATTGATACAACTATCGGAAAATACATAAATATTATAAGAAGAGGAAGAGATTATGTTGCTCTCTGCCCTTTTCACTCGGAAAAAACTCCGTCGTTTCATATTTATACCGATACCCAGAGCTTCTATTGCTTTGGATGCGGTGCGGGCGGAGACATTATTACGTTTACTAAACAAATTGAAAATTTAAACTATATCGAGGCAGTCAGACTTTTAGCTCAGAGAGGCAGTTTGGATATGCCTGAAGATCAGATGTATGACAAGACTGCCGAATTGAAAAAACGCATTCTTGAAATAAATCGTGAAACGGCAAATTTTTATTTCCGCCAGCTTGTTTCAGGAAAGGATAAAAGAGGTCTTGAATACTTTTATAACAGAAGGCTGAAAGCGGAAACAATAAAAAAATACGGACTGGGGTATGCTCCCGCAGAATGGGATATTCTCAGCAATCATCTTAAAAGCCTTGGATATACCGACAGCGAAATGATTGCGGCAAATGTTAAAACGGTGGGAAGAAATAATAATACCTTTGATACCTTCAGAGAAAGAGTCATATTCCCGATAGTTGACCTGAGAGGAAATATAATCGCTTTCGGAGGAAGAACCTTGGGAGACGCAGTGCCAAAATATATAAATACCGGAGATACTCCCGTATTTAAAAAAAGTAGAAATCTTTTTTCACTTAATTTTGCAAAAAACTCTCCTGTGAGAAGGCTTATTCTTTCAGAAGGCTATATGGATGTGATCTCTATAAATCAGGCGGGATTTGAAAATGTTGTGGCTACTCTCGGAACTGCGCTTACACCAGAACAAGCAAGAATAATGAAGCAATATGCCGACGAAGTCATAATTTCATACGACAGTGACAGCGCCGGTCAGAAGGCTACCGCAAGAGCAATAAATCTGCTGGGCGAAGCCGGAATAAATACACGAATATTAAAAATAGACGGAGCTAAAGACCCAGACGAATATATAAAAAAATACGGTGCACAGCGATTTAAAATGCTTATAGACAACGCTGACGGCGCAGTGAATTTTGAACTCGAAAAATGCAGACAGGGTCTTGATATGAACCTTGAAACGGATAAGGTAAGTTATCTTAAAAAAACTGTAAAGGTGCTGGCTCAGATTTCAAACAGACTTGAACGAGATGTGTATATTTCAAAAATTTCAAAGGAAAATGAAATAAATCCCGATGTTCTTCGTATTCAGGTAAATGATGAAATAAAACGGAAAATAAACTCCGATAAAAAAAGCGAGTGGCAGGCAATACGTTCAAAGCCACATTACATGGATTCTATTATTCCCGAATCAAACAAGTATCCCCGTGAGGTCAGGGCCGAAGAAGAAATACTTGCTTATCTTTTCAGATTTCCCGACCAGATTCAGGAGATTACTAAAATTCTGCCTTCAGAATACTTTATAACCGAATTTTATAAAAGGGTTTATGAGGTATTATGCAGAAAAATAAGCGAAAATTACAATTTTAGTATATCTGTGTTCTCAGATGAATTTAACGACAAAGAAATGGGAAAAATAACGGGAATAGATGCAAAATGTAAAGAAATCCTTTTAACTCAGAAAAATCTGAAGGATTGTATAGATATTTTATCGGATTTCAATAATAAACCAAAAAATATTTCCTCAGACGACGATCTGATCAATATAATAAAATCAAAAAGACGAAAATAAATTGCGGCATTGAAATGCTGAGAAATGGAGCGTAATTATGTCAGATAAAAAAAATACGATTTACAGCCTTATGGAAAAAGGTAAAATCAATGGAAAGCTTACTACAAAGGAAATTACCGACGCACTTGAAGACCTCGATATTGATGTTGCACAAATCGATGCTTTTTATGATAATTGCGCAACTAATAATATCGAAATTGTAGACGACTATTCGGCTGATGCCGATTTGAAGATCGGTTTTGATTCATCTTTAAATGATGATCTTGAAATGGCTCTTTCTACTGAGGGTATTTCTATTGATGATCCGGTAAAAATTTACCTTAAAGAAATCGGACGTGTTCCTCTTCTGACTGCTGAAGAAGAAATAGAGCTTGCTCAAAGAATGACTCAGGGAGATTCATACGCAAAAAAACGTCTTTCAGAAGCCAATCTTCGTTTGGTTGTCAGTATTGCAAAAAAATATGTCGGACGTGGCATGCAGTTTCTGGATCTTATTCAGGAAGGAAATTTGGGTCTTATCAAAGCGGTAGAAAAATTCGACTATACAAAAGGATTCAAATTTTCTACCTATGCTACATGGTGGATTCGTCAGGCTATAACAAGAGCTATTGCTGATCAGGCAAGAACTATCAGGATTCCGGTTCATATGGTCGAAACCATAACTAAAGTAAAAAAGATTTCCAGTCAGCTTCTTCACGAAAACGGTCACGATCCATCGGCAGATGAAATCGCCGACAAGCTTGATATGCCGGTTGAAAGAGTACGTGAAATTATGCGTATAGCTCAGGATCCTGTTTCTCTTGAAACTCCTATCGGCGAAGAAGAAGACAGCCATCTCGGCGACTTTATTCCTGATGATGAAGCTCCTGCACCAGCTGATGCAGCGTCCCTTATGCGTTTAAAAGAACAGCTTAATGAAGTTTTATCTACCCTTACCGATAGAGAAGCTAAGGTTCTGAAGCTTAGATTTGGTCTGGAGGATGGTCGCTCAAGAACGCTTGAAGAGGTCGGCAAGGAATTTGATGTCACACGGGAAAGAATCAGACAAATCGAAGCCAAAGCTTTAAGAAAGCTTAGACATCCAAGCAGAAGCAAAAAAGTCAAAGATTTTCTTGACTGATCTTTGGCAATACATATATGAAAAATACCGCACAAAATTTACAGATGTTTTGTGCGGTTAGTAGAAAAAAAGAGGATATCAAAATCCTCTTTTTATTTATATTCAATTGTATTTTCAATGTTTCAGGTATTTTAACCCTTTAATCAGCACATTGTAATCACCCTAAATTAATTTTTTTAAATCAATTTGTAAGTTCTGGTGGAGTCACTCCCTTTCAACTATGTATTTCTGTTATTATAAGCAATCTCCATAAGCATCACCTGCATTTTCATAAAAATGTGTTAAGTTTAATTTGAGAAATTACTTCACCGGTACCACCTTTTCCTATAATTAATTAATATATAATAAAGACATTAAGTCGTTACTCCGGGATCAGCCCGACTCCCGAAACTTAATAGCCATGACCGAATCACTGACGGTTTGCTATATTATACAACTCAACGCTTCACTAAAAATTTCAAAGATTTTATTTAAATAAACGGAGTGAAGAATAAAAAAATTCACTAATTCCCTACATTATCATTTGAAATATTATTGAAGTATGAGTCACCGGTCATGGCTTCCGGCTGCTGCTCTTCAATAGAATCCATCGGTTCATACCTCCATCCTGATCTGATTTTATTTCCGTAAAAAGAAATTCCATATTTCTTATTCTCTATGTATTACGAAAATAACATCGGTTAAAGATCAACAAATAAACGCTAATAAATTTTCACTAAAATAACTATTATTACATATATTGCTGCTTTTGGGATTTCATTCTGTTTTGATTTTTATTTGTTTTCCTTTGTTG
>CAMWXM010000232.1 GCA_947178195.1 uncultured Ruminococcus sp. | reverse complement strand
AAAATTTGTTTATTAATAGTATTGAAAACAGAAGAAGTATTAGAAAATATAAACCGGATAACGTTAGCAATGAACTTATAGAATCTATTATAAATGCGGCAGGCTTGGCTCCTTCCGCTAAAAACAGACAGCCTTGGAAATACATAATATATACCGGTAATGAAAAGAATAAATTGCTCGATGTAATGGAGAAGGCATTAATTAAAGAGCGAGAACAGCATAATTTGCTTCCAAACTCGCAAAATGATTTGCCGGACGCTTTTAATACATTAAAAATTATGAAAACTGCTCCGGTTATTATAATCGTTATGAATACAAACGGTAAGAGTCCTTTTGAAGCCGTTGACGCTGATACAAGAATTAGGGAAATTTGCGATTCTTTGTCTATTGGTGCGTCTATTGAGAATATGCTTTTAAAAGCGACGGATTTGGGGTTAGGTACACTATGGATCGCCAATACGTGTTTTGCATATAATGATCTGATAAAATTTATTGGTTTAAAGGGGCAGTTGGTGGGAGCTGTTGCATTAGGATATGCAGATGAACAGCCGTTATCAAGACCAAGAAAAGAGCTTTCCCATATATTGGAGTATAGATAAATTGAATTTTTGAGGTTAAATGTAATGTGTAATTTAATGTTGATCAGACCGTCTGAAGCCTATGAAGAACAGGTTATGTCGTATAAGGAAGAAATGCTAAAAAACGGAGATAGCTTTGACGGCTGTGCAGGGCTTGAAGATGTCGTTTCATTTGATGAGTGGATCGATTTTGAAAGAAGATTAAGAAAAAAATATGGAGCAGGATATGTTGCGTCGGAAGTATTTTTGGCTGTAAGGAAAAATGATAGTCATGTTATCGGTATAATTGATTTCAGACATCCGTTATCGGACTTTCTGAAAAATTTCGGCGGCAATATTGGTTATAGCGTTCGTCCGTCTGAAAGACGAAAGGGTTATGCCTCTGAAATGATGAAGCTGATTTTGCCAATTTGCCGTGAGTATGGAGAAAGCAAGGTTTTAGTAGCCTGCGATAAGGAGAATACGGCTTCGAGAAAAACCATTATTAAAAACGGCGGAGTGTTGGAAAATGAAGTGACTGACGAAGCGGGGTTGACTAATAGCGGTATTATTCAAAGATATTGGATTGCAATATAGCTTATTTTGGAGTTGACGATATGAAAAATTTGCTGTTAAGCGCTGATGGCGATATTATGCTATACGAAGTGGAAGAAAAAATTTTATCTGATCTTGAAGCTTTAATAGAAGAATTTTATATATGGAAAAAAACAAGTTGTTTTAACGAGCAGCTTTTTGTAAAGTTTTTACAGCAAAAATTTGGGAATGAAGCGATAAGGTTTATTAAGAATTTAGGATATAAAATACCTGAAGAATTCAAAAATGTAAAATGGTTTAATTTTTAAGAATACATTGATTCGAGTAGGAGGTAATTTTACATGGAGGAGATAATTGCTGCAATTGTTGTATTTTTGATATCTTTCGTTTCATTTATAATAAGCATTCGTTCTTTTAAGAAAAAGGGTTTTTTATTTAATAACGCCTATATCTTTGCCTCTGATCAGGAGCGGAAAAAAATGAATAAGGTTCCTTATTATTGTCAATCTGGCGTAGTATTTTTATTGATTGGTATTATTTTTTTATTAATCGGAATTCAAACGCTTTTATCTGCCGGATGGATTTTATATGCCGAAGCAGCGATTACTGTTGTTACAATAATTTACGCATTTATATCAAGTATAGCTATTGAAAAAAGAATTGATAAAAAGCTGGACAATTCAGATTTCGGAGGAAAAAGCAATGGAAGTAACAAAAAGATTATTTGAACTTCAAGATAAAAAATATGCTGAATTTCAAGCCAAACTGACACCGGGTATTCCGAGAGAGTCTTTCATTGGTGTTCGGGTACCGGAGGTAAGAAAGCTTGCAAAGCAATATATCAAAGATGAGGAATTTAATCTGTTCATTAAAAATCTGCCTCATAAATACTATGATGAAAACATACTGCATGGAGCGCTGATTTCCGAATTGAAGGAATATGATACATGTATAGCGGCAGTTGATGAATTTCTTCCATATGTTGATAATTGGGCGGTATGTGATACTATGTCGCCAAAAATTTTTAAAAAGTATAAAAAAGAATTAATAGTAAAAATAAAAGAATGGATTTCTTCAGATCATGTATATACATGCCGATTTGGAATAGGAATGCTTATGGCTCATTTTTTGGACGAGGATTTTAAGGAAGAATA
Source organism: uncultured Ruminococcus sp. (assembly GCA_947178195.1). Classification (GTDB taxonomy): domain Bacteria; phylum Bacillota; class Clostridia; order Oscillospirales; family Ruminococcaceae; genus Porcipelethomonas. The sequence goes on along the minus strand of CAMWXM010000232.1, from coordinate 2,551 downwards.
TCTTGAATCGGTGGCTGCGGTACATTCGCAGGAATACTATGTCAATATGATGATAGCATGGTTTTTTGCTACCGCTCTTGCAAAACAATGGGACAAGACTGTTTTGTATATCGAAAATAATCGGCTCGATCAATGGGTACATAATAAGACCATTCAAAAAGCCAGAGAAAGCTATCGCATAACGAAGGAACAGAAAAATTATCTGAAATCGTTAAAACGATAAAACGGAATTTGAGGAAGTGATAAATTTGGAGAAATATGTATGGTTGTTTCCAATTATTTTCATATTTCATGATATGGAAGAAATAATTGGATTTGGGATTTGGCTAAAAACTAATAAGCAAATACTATACGAAAAATATCCGAATATTATGAATACATACAGAGATTTTTCTACAGAAGGATTTTCTTTAGCAGTTTTTGAAGAGCTGGTTTTGTGCATTGCTTTTTCTGCATCTGCATTTTTGTTAGATATCCAAACACTTTGGTATTTATGGTTAGGTGGATTTATCGCATGTACATTGCACTTTATCATTCATATTGGACAGGCAATAGTAATGAGGAAATATATCCCAGCTACAGTTACAAGTATTATCTGTTTGCCAATAAGTTTATGGATTCTGTATAAATGCGTTCTAACGATAAAAAATGATTGGTGGTATGTAGCTATATTTATTGTTTTGGGAATTTTAGTAGTTGCAGCTAACTTAAAATTCGCCCAAAAGATGATTGGATGGTTTACCAGAAAAATGGGGTTAAGTTCAATCATATAACTTCCAGTTTGTCAAAAAGACAAATTTTAATTTGTAAAAGCTTTGTGGTCTGGGGAAGGTAAATCGGAATTTATGAGGTTATTATAAATGAAGGTATATTTGTTATGGCATACGCACGAATTAACCGATGATTTTGGTACACACGATGAAGAAAAGCTAATTGGTGTGTTTTCATCTGCTGAAAAAGCTAATGATACTATTAAAAGATACAAAAACCTTGAGGGATTTAGAGATTATCCATTGAATTGTTTTATGATAGATGAATATGAGATGGACAAACCAACAAACTGGAAGGAAGGCTTTTTTACTGTTCGGTGGACTGAATAATCAAGGTGGTTGAAAATACAATAAAATCCAGCTTTATGGAGATGATAATATGTTATTAAAATATAAGAGATTAACCGAAAAAGAGCTTGATACGTTTATTGAGATACGAATAAATCAATTATGTGAAGAGGGAGCAAAAGAAAATATAGACTTACGACCAGCTTTGCAAAATTATTATAAAAAACATTTATCTGATGGAACATTTGTATCGTGGATAGCTTTGGATAATGATAAGATTGTTGGTACTAGCGGAATGTCTTTTGTAGAAAAACCACCATATTTTGGTTGTCCAAGCGGAAAAATCGGACTCTTATCCAGTATGTATACTAATACAAATTATAGGCGAATGGGAATTGCAAAGGAGTTATTAAATAGAGTTGTTGATGAAGCTAGGGCATACGGATGTGGTACAATTCAGATTACAGCTTCTGATATGGGAGTAAAATTATATACAGCATGTGGATTTGTTCATAATGATAATTTTATGCAATACAAATTATAAGACAAACTCCACTTTGTCAAACGCTTTGAGGTCTTGGAAAAATAAATTTAAATTTGTTAATTGGAGTATAATATGAAAATAAGAAAAATGGTAATTGCCGATTATGACGAGGTATATGCGCTTTGGATGTCCTGTGTTGGAATGGGACTGAATAATATAGACGATTCTAAAGATGGTATCGAGAAATTTTTAAAAAGAAATCCTGATACCTGCCTTGTTGCAGAAACGGAAAATAAAATTGTTGGAGTAATATTGACCGGAAACGACGGTCGAAGAGGTTATATTTATCATACTGCTGTAAATCCCCAATTCAGAAAGCAGGGGATAGCAAGGAAATTAGTTGATAATGCAATTCAGGAGTTGGAACAATGCGGAATTAATAAAGTTGCGTTAGTGGTTTTTGATAGAAACGAAAACGGTAATGCTTTTTGGGAAAAACTTGGCTTTACTGTTCGGGAAGATTTGATTTATAGAAATAAATCTATAAAAGAAATGATTAGAATCGATACATAAATTTCGATTGAAATTTGATTTCGAGGTTATTTATATACATGGTTTGACGATTTTGTCGAAGTATTTTTAAGGAGATATATTTTATGAAAAAGACTATAGCATTTTTAACGGGCATTGTGTGCATCTTTAGCCTGACAGCCTGTGGAGACAGCGGCGGACATTCTGTACGCAATTGCGATACCATTTCAGCAGGAGCTCATCATACGTTAGGCTTGAAATCAGACGGTACTGTTGCGGCTGTCGGTTGGAATGAGACTGGGCAGTGCAATGTTTCCGACTGGACAGATATTACTGCTGTTTCAGGAGGAAGTTATCATACAGTAGGCTTGAAATCAGATGGTACTGTTGTGTCTACTACTATTGATGAGCATTATGATGATTTATACAATCGTGGACAATGCGATGTTTCCGAATGGACAGATATTGTTGCTGTTTC
>CAMWXM010000231.1 GCA_947178195.1 uncultured Ruminococcus sp. | reverse complement strand
GATATTACATATATTATGGGGATTATAATTCTCAGCAAATACCCTTTTATATCCATGCTCAGGATTTTGTGAAAACAGAAGGTCTGGGTTGGGACTGGGGTACTGACCTGGGGGCGAATTTTATAGGCTCTTATGCCTTTTACCTGTTGGGCAGTCCATTTTTCTGGTTGACTGTCCCTCTGCCCAACTACCTTGTTGTTTTTGCAATGCCCATTCTGCTTGCTGCAAAGCACGGTATTGCGGCGATGACGGCATATGCTTTTATAAAAAGGTTTGTAAGAAGTAACAATGCGGCTATTATCGGCGGTATGCTTTACGCATTTTCGGGATTCCAACTTTTTAATATTTTCTTTAATCATTTTCAGGACGTTACCGCTCTTTTTCCGCTTATGCTTATTGCCCTTGAAGAAAAAATAAATAATGATAGGAAAGGATATTTTGCCATAACAGTTGCTGTTATGGGAATTCTTAATTATTTCTTTTTTACCGGTCAGGCAGTTTTTGTTATTATTTATATTCTGACACGTATAGGCTCGACTGATTTTAAAATAACCTGGAAAAAATTTTTCGGCGTTGCCTTAGAAGCGGTTATCGGCGTTATGATAGCTATGGTGATGCTTCTTCCGGCAGCTCTGGGAATACTCGGAAATTATCGTATAAATGAACGTCTTTACGGACTTGATATGGTGGCATACAGTGATAGAACAAGAATTCTGCGCATAATCCAGAGCTTCTTTATGATACCCGATGTTCCTGCAAGACCTAATCTTTTCAGCTCGGACGGCGCAAAATGGTCGTCTATCGGCGGCTATCTGCCGATGTTCTCTATGGCAGGCGTTATCGCTTTTATAAAAAGTCGCAGAAAGCATTGGTCGGTAAAGCTTATAATAATATGTACTGTATGTGCATTTATTCCGATTTTAAATAGCATGTTCTATACCTTTAACAGCTCTTACTATGCAAGATGGTTCTATATGCCGATACTTATAATGGCAATGATGACCGCTCAGGCTTTTGACGATCTGACAGTGGATTTCCGTCCAGCTATAAAAATATGCGGCGGAGTTATGGCGGCTCTGGCTGTTATATCTGTACTGCCGAAAAAAGAAGAAGATAATGTGACTTGGTTCAAATTTGCAAATTATCCGAAATATTTTATCGCCGTTTTATTCGTATCTGCTGTGGGATTGGCTCTTTTATATTATATTAATAAGCAGCGGCAAAGCGGAAAGCCGTTTATGAGGTATGCGTTTATTTCAACTGTGATATGCTGTATAGCCTGTACCGGAGCAGTAGTGTATTTCGGTGTTGCGCTGGGAACATATCCCGATACTTATATTAATAATGGTATTCACGGCGGCGAAAATATAACCCTTGAGGACGAGGATGATCAATTCTACAGAATAGACATTTCAGAAAATTTTGATAACTATCCTATGTTCTGGGGATATTCATGCATGAGGGCTTTTCAGAGTACCGTTCCGGCAAGCATTATGGAATTTTATCCTAATGTAGGAGTTAAACGGGATGTCGCTTCAAGAGCCCCACTTGACAAGCCGACCTTGAGAGGGCTGTTTTCGGTAAAATATTATTTTGAAAGGGTAGATAAGGAAAAAGAAAACGAATATTCTTATATCTGCGAGCTGCCCGGATTTAAGTACCTTAACACACAAAATGATTTCTATGTTTATGAAAATCAGTATTATATCCCGATGGGATTTACTTACGATTATTATATAACCGAAAAGGACGCCGCACTGCATACTGAAAAGACTCGTGAAGCTTCTCTGCTGAGAGCTTTAGTGCTTTCGGAAAGCGACGCTGAAAAATATTCGGAGCTTGTTTCCGAAATATCGCCGGCAATGCTTCTGGGACTAGACGAAAGCGAATATATAAACGACTGTAAGGAAAGAAAAAGTGAAAGCTGCTATGACTTCAGGTATGATTCCGAAGGCTTTGATGCAAAAATAGACCTGGAAAAATCCGAGCTTGTTTTCTTCAGCGTCCCCTATGACGACGGCTGGACGGCATATGTAAACGATAAGCCTGTTGATATTGTAAAGGCAAACTATGGTTTTATGGCTGTAAAATGCGATCCGGGAAATAATAATATTCGCTTTGAATATGAAACTCCGGGACTTAAATACGGGGCTGTTATTTCGCTTATCGGAATAGTTATTTTAGCAGGATATATGTTTATTTTCAGAAAAAAACGTTCTCAGACTGCTTTAATATCTCATTATTACGATTATGATAAAGCTGTATCCTGCAAAGCAGAAAGTAGATATATAAACAGCATTATAGATAAATTAAAAGGAGACGATTAATATGCATCTTGAAGAAAAAACTCTTTCAAGCGAAGAAATTTACAACGGAAAAATATTCAAAATCACCAGAGATATGGCACTGCTTGAAAATGGCGAAGAAGCCGTAAGAGAGGTTGTACATCACAGCGGCGGCGTTACTGTTGTTCCAATAAACGACAAAAACGAAGTGCTGATGGTAAAACAGTACCGCTATCCTCATCATAAGGCTATTCTGGAAATTCCTGCCGGAAAGCTTGAAAAAAATGAAACTCATTATCAGTGCGGAAAGCGTGAGCTTCTGGAGGAGACAGGCTGCACCTGTAGCGAATATAAATATCTCGGAGAAATAATACCTACTCCAGCTTATGTAAGCGAGGTCATTCATCTTTATATGGCAAAGGGACTTGAATTTTCACAGCAGAACCTTGACAGCGATGAATTTCTCGACATTGAAAAAATCCCCCTTGAAAAAGCATATCGCATGGTAATGGAGGGCGAAATAACCGATTCAAAAACCCAGATAGGTATATTGAAAGCCTATTGCATGGAAAATGTGGAAAAATAAATTTAATGCTGTTTCAGATAGCTTTTATAGTACTATCTGAAACAGCCTGAAACAGGGCAGTATATCAGCTGGCTTCTGATTCCATTTCTGTAATGGCTACATGGCGGCTGTAGGCGTCTAAAATCTGTTCTTCCACAAGGCGTCTTGCCAGCGGTGAAATAGGATGAACAATATCCCTGAAAACCCCGTTTTCATCCTTTCTGCTGGGCATTGCCACAAAAAGCCGTTCATCACCCTGCACTATCTTAATATCATGTACTGCCAGCGTCTCGTCTAAAGTTATGGAAACGATTGCACGAAGCCGTCCTTCTGTAATTGTCTTTCTAATTTTGATGTCTGAAATATCCATTATAAATATGCCTCCTTAAAATGTTTTCATGGATATTATTGACACAGACGGCAAAAATATGCATATAATAAACAAAAAGGAGAAAATCATTATGGACATAAATATTTTAAACGGCAAAAAGCATATTCATTTTATCGGTATCGGAGGCTCGGGAATGTACCCATTGGCTCAAATACTTCATTCAAAGGGGTATTACCTGACCGGCTCTGACAACAATGAGACCGAGACACTTGAAGCAGTAAGAAAAATGGGAATCCCGGTATTTATGGGACAGCGTGCTGAAAATATCGAAGGAGCGGATCTTATTGTGCATACTGCCGCTATAATGGCGGATAATCCCGAGCTTATCGCCGCTAAAAATTCCGGCGCTCCGGTTCTGGAAAGAAGCGAGCTGCTTGGAATAGTGACAAGCTGGTATGATAATGCAATATGCGTTTCAGGTACTCACGGAAAAACTACCACTACTTCTATGATAACTCAGATACTTTGTACCGCTGGCGTTGACCTTTCCGCATTTATTGGCGGAAAGCTGCCTTGTATCGGCGGCAGCGGACGTGCCGGAAAAAGTGATATAATGGTTTGTGAAGCATGTGAATTTGTAGATACTTTTTTAAAGCTTTTTCCTGATGCAGCGGTTATCCTTAATATTGACGAAGATCATCTGGATTACTTCAAAAATCTGGATAACATTATAAAATCGTTCCATAAATTCAGTGAAATGGCTTCAAAGGCTCTTATTATAAATGGCGATGATGAAAATACTCTTAAAGCTGTAAAGGGTGTTGAGGGAAAAGAGATAATTACATTCGGACTTGATAAAAGTAATGATTATTATGCTGAAAATATAAGAAAAATTTCAGGCATGGAAACAAAGTATATGCTTATGTATAAGGGGACGGCTCTGGGTGAAATAACCCTTCATGTTGCCGGAACTCATAATATTTTAAATTCTCTTGCCGCAGCCGCAGCCGCTTTTTATGCAGGAGCGGAATTTGATAAAATACAGAAGGGCTTGTCTGATTTCAGGGGGGCAGGACGCAGATTCGAGCTTATCGGCAAAGAAAAAGGTGTTACTATAGTTGACGATTACGCTCACCACCCTGCTGAATTATCGGTAACGCTTAAAGCTGCTATGGAAATGGGATATAACAGAGTGTGGGCGGTATTCCAGCCCTTTACATTCTCAAGAACGGCTATTCTTCTTGACGATTTCGTAAAGGCATTGTCTATACCTGATATTGCAGTTTTGACAGATATAATGGGTTCGAGAGAAAAAAATACCTATAATATTTTTACAAGAAATCTTGCTGAAAAAATCGAGGGCTGTGTATATTTTCCTCAGGACGAATCGGACGAATATACCGATGAAAGAAAATATCAGAATTTTGACCAGGTATGCGACTACGTTTGTGAAAACGCAAAGGACGGAGATCTTGTGATAACAATGGGCTGCGGCGATGTCTATAAGGTAGCAAAAATGATCTATAAAAAGCTTAAAGGTTAAGCTCTTTAATGGCAGACTAATGTCCGATTTTTTTAAAAATAAAAATTTTTTATTTGGGTATTTAAAAATTACGGAAAATATATTATAATAATTATAATGGAATAAAAA
>CAMWXM010000230.1 GCA_947178195.1 uncultured Ruminococcus sp. | reverse complement strand
GTCTTTCAGAAGGGAAAGAATGTTTGACGGTACTTGATTTTATTGGACAAGCAAATAAGAGATATAATTTTGAAGATAAGTTTGCGGCTCTTTTATCAAATACTACCCGCAGTATTCAACGCGAAATAAAAGACGGCTTTGTATCTGTTCCTAAGGGATGTTATATCCAACTTGAAAAGAAAGCGCAGAAATACATTTTAGAAAATATTCGCGCGTCGTTAAATTCGAAGAGTGGTCTATTGGCAAAAGTTAAAACATTTGAAACCGAAAGCGGGTTAAAGCTTTCGTTAATAAATTATATCCATTATTATCACATCGATGTAAGGACGATCTATAATAAAAAATTAACATTTTATTCAATGTGTGAGCAGGAAGGGTTATGGCAATCAACTGACCATATTTTTGATGATCCATTTAGAATTTTATTTCACTTTTGTTGTGTTGACTCAATTAAATGGATTAATTTTGTTTTATCTGAATTGCGAAATGGAGAATTCAATAAATTGAATTCTTATAACGAAGAACAACAATTAATGGTTAAAATGTTATACTCCTCAATCTGGGATAAGACTCCTAAAACAGAAGGATTTATTGATGAAATAGAAGCGTTAAACTTTTTGTTTAAAGATAAATACTTTATTGAAGAACTTATAGAATTGCTTTGCTTATGTAAGAAAGATGTAAATATTGTTGGGCGAGATCCTGAATTGGATTATATTTGTCCATTAGAAGTGTACTGTACTTATACTCGCGATCAAGTGCTGGCTGCGTTAGGATTCAACGAGGATTATACTGTTTCGGAAGGTGTCAAGTATTTTAAGGATAAAAATACAGATGTACTGTTTACAACACTTAATAAAACAGATAAGTTTTATTCTCCGACTACAGCATATAATGATTATTCGATTAATGAAGAACTGTTTCACTGGCAAAGTCAAAGTACAACATCAGACACTTCATTAACCGGGTTAAGATATATAAATCAAGATAATAACAGTAACAACATATTACTTTTTGTGCGTGAACAAAAGTCAGATAAATTTGGGCCACAGCCTTTTATTTTCCTTGGTAAAGTACATTATGTTCAGCATGAGGGAAGTAGACCTATGAACATAGTTTGGCAATTGGATAATAATATACCAGCTAAATTTTTATCAAAAACAAATAAATTAATTTTGGGATAAGCATATGAGAATAGTAGACTTGTTTTCGGGGGCCGGTGGGTTAACATTCGGGTTTTATTATAAATTAGACAACGGTAGATTTGTTAAAAAGGATAATGCAATAATATTTGCTAATGAATTTAACAAAAATGCTGCAGCTGCTTATAAAAAAAATTATACTAATGTAAATATGATTGTTGGCGATATCCGTGAAGTTCTCACTGACGAATTAATTAGAGAAAAGATAGGGAATGAGGAAGTTGACTTAATTATTGGTGGACCACCTTGTCAATCGTTTAGTACGGTTGGTAAAAGAATATATGATGAAAAGGCTAAGCTTTTTTGGGAGTATTTGCGACTTATTAGAGTAGTAAGACCGAAGATGTTTTTATTCGAAAATGTAAAAGGTTTATTATCTATGAAAGAGGTATTCTATAAAAAAGATGAGAATGGAGAAATTTTAAAAGAAAAGAAGCAAATTGGGCATGAAGGTGGAAAACAAAGGACAATAGAAGTTCCAATTGTTGACCATTATGGCAAAAAAATTATAGATATCATTAAAAAAGAATTTGGGGATGTAGATAAAGATCTTGGATATGATATTGAATCACAAGTGGTAGATGCGGTGAATTTCGGTGTGCCTCAAAATAGACAGCGTGTGGTTATTTTAGGAGTACGTAAAGATTTGGGGGTTAAAATTCCAAAATTTGAAAGTGGTAACAAAACTGAATTGACAATTAGAGATGCGATTTCTGATTTGCCAGTTGTTAACGAAGGCGAAGAAATAAAGTGCTATGATTGTAAACCTCAAAATGTTTATCAAAGATTAATGCGAGGGGATAATAAAGTATTGCGAGATCACAGCTGTGGAACTTATGGGGATAAAATTCGAACTGTTATACAACATGTAAAACAAGGGCAAGGTCGAAACGATTTTAATGCTTTAGTTGATGCAGGGAAAATAGATAAAAAGTATTATTTAACTTCTGGCTATAAAAATACTTATGGTAGGCTTGAAGAAAATAAACCGTCTACTACTATAACGAATAATTTATCTACGCCTTCAGGATTAAGATGTATTCATTATTCACAAGATAGGGCGCTGACATCGCGTGAAGGTGCTAGAATACAATCATTCCCAGATTGGTTTTATTTTGAAGGAAAAAGCAGGGCAGAAATAAATACACAAATCGGTAATGCCGTGCCACCATTAATGGCAATGGCGATAGCAAGAATAATTGAAAAAGTTTTAGGGGGAGGTAATTAAATGAGTGATAATCAAAAAATCCTTTATGAAGCAAGAAAAGAGGCTAATGAGGAAGATCTCAAAAAAGAAAGGGAGAGAATAAGAAAATTAAATACTGAAAATGCTATCTATTTCAATTTTTCTTATACTGCATTAAAAATGCTTGGGAAAAACTTGTATAATAATCCGTTGTCGGCAGTAGCAGAATTAGTCGCAAATGGTATTGATGCTAAGGCGAAGGATATTTATGTTTACATAGATATGTCGGATAAACAACATTCTACAATAGAAATCATTGATAATGGAACCGGTATGAGCTATGATGATTTAGCTGAAAAATATGTCTGGGTTGGAAGAAATAAGAGGCAAGACGAAGCTTTATCATCCGAAGACAAAGAAGTTATTATGGGCAGAAAAGGTATAGGAAAACTTGCCGCTTTATATCTCTCGAGTAGATATTATATTTTTTCTAAAAAAGATAATGTAGAATCTCGATGGTTTTTAAATGTTGCTGCATATAAAGATTCTGATTTTCCTAAACTTGATAGATTATCTTCAAGTAAAACAATTGCCAGCCAAGCTGTATGGTCGCAAAATAATAGTGGCACCGCTATAATATTGGAAAATGTTGATCTACGGCGAACGGGAAGTAAGAAAATCGAGGGGTTGAAGCGTAATTTATCAGATTATTATTTAATTGATGCAATAGGTACAAAAATTTGGGTTGCTGTAGTATCTAAAAAGGGACAGAGAATTGTTTTTGATCCAGTAAAAAAAGCAGTAGCATATAAGAATTTTTATGCGATATATGATAATACCAATTATAAAATTGCTGAAAAAATTAGAGATAGTATATCGTTTACCTGGTTATCCCAATTTGAGCATATTAAGAATGAAGAAAGGCCTACAATAGTGTTGCCGGCATCACAATTTGTGACATCAGGTGAAGCAGATTTCCAACGAGAGGATGGTACAAAAACAAAGAAAAGTTATGAGTTGAAAGGTTGGATTGGGATTCACGCAACGATAGATTCAAAGGATGCAGTAGATGTAAATTTTATAAGGAATGAAATTTATCATCCAAATAAATTGCGTATATATGTTAGAAACAAGTTGGCAGTAGCAAACTATTTTGATATGCGTGAAAGTACTCAGACTATGGCCAATTATATAGAAGGGGAAATCTCTTTTGATATCTTGGATGATGATGATTTACCGGATATTGCGACATCAAGCCGACAAGATTTCTTAGATGATGAACGAGTTGAGAAGCTTGTTGAACTTGTTGACCCAATTATAAGTACTTTGTTTAAATTGAGGAATAAAATAGGACAGCAGATTCGAGCTGAAAATAATGAATATATTGAAGAGCTTAAAGAAATAGAACGAAGAAAAAAAGAAGAGGCAGAAAGAGCCCAAGCAGAAGCAGAAAGGTTAGCAAGAGAAGAGTTTGTCAAAAGAGAGTTGGCAGAGCAAAAAGTTCAGGAGGAAAAGCGCAAGAGGTTACTTGCCGAACAAGAAAAGAATTTTGCTAAAAACCAAACATACTTTTTGGAAAAGCAACTTTCTGGTGATGATAAAACAAGAGCATATAATACGCATGTTATAAAAAGCAATGCAAATAACATAAGTGATAATTTAGTAACACTACTTGAAGATCATCCAGAATGTAAAGATATTGATGAAATCAGGGCCATTTCAATAGCAGATCAAAAAATATTAACTGCTGTAAAATATTATAATAGTGTAATGTATGGGTTAGAGAATAAAATAATAAAGGGAAATATCTTAAAATTCATCAAAGACTATGTAGAAGAAGTTTTAAAAAAAGAGTACTTAAGTATGGAAGTTCTATTAGCAAATCCGATAGATTGTATATTTAGCTTTCCGCCACAGGATTTAACTACTTCTTTAGAAAACATTTTCTCAAATGCAGCAAAGCATGAAGCGAATAAACTTAAAATTAGTTTTGATAGAGAAGCGGATTGCATTATTATTAGGTTTTCAAATAATGGTGAACGCCTTCCGGAAAATTGTGACACAAAACAATTATTTGAGTTTGGTTATTCCACGACAAGCGAATCTGGAGTTTCAATTGGTACTGGAGTTGGGTTATATCAAATTTATGATCTTATTGTTGAAGATTTAGGCGGTAATGTTGACATCTTTAATGATAAAGATAATGGAGTTACACTGGAGATAAAAATTTATGAAGATAAACTATAACATTTTATGGGTAGAAGACTATCCAAAAGATATGGAAAAACAATTAAACAGAATAGAAAAAGTACTGAAGAATAACTTTTTTCTTATTAATGGAAAAGATAAACCTATTACTTCATATGAAAAATTTTTAGAATTTATTAAAAATAAAACAGAAAAAGATTTTAGTGATATCGATCTAATTTTAATAGACTATAATCTATCTAGTAA
>CAMWXM010000229.1 GCA_947178195.1 uncultured Ruminococcus sp. | reverse complement strand
GCTATCGGCATTCAGTTTGAAAATAAAAATTGCAATGTCAATATTTCTATTATACCGTATGATGAGCCGGTTTTCAACCGGTTTTTTTAATTTGTTATTTTTAATTTATTAAATTGTAAGGAGTTTTTTAAAATGAAGCATTACAAAGCAGGTATTATCGGTGCAACAGGCATGGTAGGACAGAGATTTGTCACCTTACTGGAAAATCATCCGTGGTTTGAGGTAACAGCCCTTGCCGCTTCTGAAAGATCAGCAGGAAAAACCTATGAAGAAGCAGCAGGAAAAAAATGGGCGATGACAACTCCTATGCCTGAAAAAATTAAAAATATGATCGTTTTGAACGCCACTCAGGATATTGACAAAATTGCAGGTCTTGTTGACTTTGTTTTCTGTGCGGTAGACATGAAAAAAGATGAAATAAAAGCTCTGGAAGAAAAATATGCAAAAGCTGAGATCCCGGTCGTTTCAAATAACTCGGCTAACAGAGGAACACCCGATGTTCCTATGGTAGTACCGGAAATCAATAGCGACCATATTCAGATCATAGAAGCACAGAAAAAACGTCTCGGTACAAAAAAAGGATTTATCGCCGTTAAATCAAACTGCTCTATTCAAAGTTATGTCCCGGCTCTTGATCCTCTTATGAAATACGGCATAACCAAGGTTCTCGCCTGTACATATCAGGCTATTTCCGGCGCAGGAAAAACTTTTGAAACCTGGCCTGAAATGCTGGATAACCTTATTCCCTTTATCGGAGGCGAAGAAGAAAAATCAGAGCAGGAACCGCTTAAAGTATGGGGAAATATCGAAGGCGATAGGATCGTAAACGCTGATAGTCCGTCAATTACAACTCAATGCCTGAGAGTGCCGGTCTCAGATGGTCATACTGCTGCGGTATTCGTATCATTTGATAAGAAGCCTTCAAAAGAAGATATCCTCAATGATTGGAAAAATTTCAGTGGCGAGCCGCAGGCTCTTGAACTGCCTTCTGCTCCAAAGCAGTTTATACATTATTTTGAAGAGGATAACCGTCCTCAGGCAAAGCTTGACAGAAATCTCGAAGGCGGTATGGCTGTATCTGTAGGCAGACTCAGAGAAGATACCCAGTACGACTACAAATTCGTATGTCTTTCACATAACACTTTAAGAGGCGCAGCAGGCGGCGGCGTACTCCTTGCCGAACTGCTTGCGGCAAAAGGATATTTCGACTAATCACCTATCAAGGAGGTCTTGATTTTTATGAAAAATACGGTTTTTACCGGCGCAGGAGTTGCGATTATAACTCCTATGAATAACGACGGCTCTATTAACTACAGCGGATTTGCCGATAATATCGAATACCAGATACAAAACGGTACAGACGCTATTATAGTATGCGGTACTACCGGCGAAGCTTCTACAATGACCGATGAGGAGCATATTGAATGCATAAGATTCTGCGTTGAAAAGGTAAACAAAAGAGTTCCGGTCATTGCAGGAACAGGCAGCAATGATACAAGATATGCAATAGAGCTTTCAAAGGTTGCCGAAGAAAAGGGCGCTGACGGTCTTCTTCTTGTTACTCCTTACTATAATAAAGCTACACAAAAAGGACTTATTGCCCATTTTACGGCTATTGCTGATGCTGTAAATATTCCTGTAATACTTTATAATATCCCCGGTCGTACAGGCGGCGTAAGCTTTGCTATGGACACCTATAAAACCCTTGCAAAGCATAAAAATATCGTTGCTGTAAAGGAAGCCAGCGGAAATATAAGCTATACTTCAAAGCTTATTGCGGAATGCGGAGACATGCTCGATGTATATAGTGGAAACGACGATATAATCGTTCCTATGATGTCAATTGGTGCAAAGGGTGTTATTTCGGTGCTTTCAAACATTATGCCTAAGGAAACTCACGAAATAAGCAGGCTTTGTCTTGACGGAGATTTTTCAAAGGCTTCTGAATTACAGCTTAAATATCTGGAACTTATAAATAATCTTTTTATCGAAGTCAACCCTATTCCTGTTAAGGAAGCTATGAATCTTATGAATATGCCGTCAGGTTCATGCAGACTTCCGCTTTGCGAAATGACTGATAAGAATCGTGAAATATTAAAAAATTCAATGAAACAGGCAGCTTTGATCTGATCCAGAAAGGACGTTAAAAATGACAAAAATTGTAATTTGCGGCGCTAATGGAAAAATGGGCAGAAAGGTTTATGAATGCGTTTCAAACCGTAATGATTGTAAGATTATTGCCGGAGTTGATATCAACACCAAAAAATACGCAGACTTTCCTATTTATAAGGATATATCCGAGCTTCCGGAAAAACCGGATGTAATTATCGACTATTCTCATGTTTCATCTCTTACATCTCTTCTGATGTATTGTATAACAAGAAGAACGCCTGTAGTTCTGGCTACAACAGGTTACAGTGAAGAACAAATTTCAGGAATAAGGCAAACCGCTACTCAGGTTCCGGTATTTTTCTCATGGAATATGTCATTGGGCATTAATCTTTTAGTTCAGCTTGCAAAAAAAGCAACTGCTATTTTAGGCAATCAATTTGATATTGAAATAATTGAACGTCATCATAATCAAAAAATTGACGCTCCCAGCGGTACTGCTCTTATGATAGCAAATGCAATAAACGAAACTAAAAATAATGAGATGAAATATGTCTATGACAGACATTCAAGACGTCAGAAACGTGAACCCAACGAAATCGGTATCCACGCTGTCAGAGGCGGTACTATTGTAGGCGTTCATGAAGTTATGTTTGCTGGAAACGATGAAACTATAACTATTTCTCATTCGGCAGCTTCTAAAAATGTTTTTGCAGAAGGCTCTGTAAATGCCGCTATTTTTCTTAAAGACTGTAAGCCAGGTCTTTATGATATGGGAAATGTTGTTGACCAGAAATAAAATAATAAAAATTCGCCGCACCATTAAAATAAATCGACTCCAAAAAGTTAGACATAATTTATGGAAATTTATGCAAAGCGACTAAGCAGTCAGCTTAGTCGCTTTTGTTATGCAGCATTAAGGCAATACCGCACAATCTTTGTGCGGTATTGCCTTAAATTATTCCATATCAGTTAAGATATTTCTCATAAATATCGAATGTATCATAAACGCTTCCCCATCTGTCGTCCTCATGCGCCACTACAACTATGTATTCCTTTCCGTTTTTTTCAGCATAAGACGCCATAGTATGCTGTGCTTCTGAAGTAAAACCGGTTTTTCCACCTTTTATAGTGACCCCTTCCACCTCGTTTCCATACATTCTTCCGAAAAGGGTGCTTTCCAGAGCAATACCCTGAGGATGCTGCTTAGTGACGGCTGTCGTATACTGATAGGTCGAGAGTATCTCACGGCACAAATCGTTTTGCAAAGCGTAGTTTAATATGACAGCCATATCCAATGCAGTAGAATAATGCTCATCATCGTGAAGTCCGCTTGTATTTGTAAAGTGGGTATTATGCAAATCCATTTGCTGAGCCTTTTCATTCATAAGCCTTACAAAATTTTCTTCCGAGCCAGCAATTTTTATAGCAAGTCCGGCAGTAGCGTCCGCACCGGAGGGAAGAATCGCTCCGTAAAGCATATCCTTTATTGTAATGACCTCGTGTTCCTGAAATCCCGCAAGAGAAGCGTCAGCTTCATACAGGGGAGCTAAAATATCATAAGTCATAGTAAAAGTATCGTCTAAGGAGGTCATATTTTCCACGGCAACGATAAGCGTCATTATTTTTGTCATAGAGGCAGGATACATTTTTTGTTCAGCATTGCGCTTTGCCAAAATTCTATTTGAATCAACGTCAACAAGTACGCAGAACTTGCTTGCAATAGTTTCGTCAAATTCCCTTGCGGTTTCTATTCCGCTTGGATATTCCACCGCTTCCGCAAATGCAAATACTTCTTCTGTGGGAATTTCAATTTCTATGTTTTCTGTAATCATACTGCTGAAGGTCTCGTTTGTAATTTCCTCCGGCTGTGAAGCCATTACGATAAGGTACAAACCGTATAATATCAGAACAGATACTATCAGTGACAGAAATACATAAAATAGCTTAAAAAGTGACTGAGAATTTTTTAAATCATAACGCATTTTTTCACCTATAATTTTCTTGCATCTGAAAAGAGAAAGATCAGGAAATTATTTCATAAAGCTCTTCTTCTGCATTTTCAGACATTTCATGGTATTTCAGATTAGGGACATTTCCGCATACCGACCAGTAGTCGCAGTAGCTGCAGGGAGACGAGTTTCCCGAAACAAGGGGATCGGCAGAAATTTCACCGTTATAAAGCTCATTGGCAAGGTCTTTTATAAGTCTGTTGATATGTTTTTTCAGATTTGTAAACTGACTTGCGGTAAAGCAGGTTGAAGAAGTTTTATTAAGTATCGGTTCGCCTGAACCGCTGTCTTTTGCCGTAAGCTTTGCGGGAATATAAATTCCTCTTATATCCTTTTCCATTGCCGACAATACATTACGTTTTTTAAGGGCAACGCCGTTCATTTTATATCGCTTATTAAGATAATCCTCAATATTTCCTGCCTCGTCCCTATCTCTTTCGCATTCTATTTCCTTAGACGGCATATACAAGACGCCGGCAGGCTCAAAATCGCTGTATTTTCCGTTTTCATCGGTAATGGAAAACATGTATAACAGCATCTGCATGTCCAGTCCGTAAAGAAGATTAGAAACTGAAAATCTTTTTTTCCCGGTTTTATAGTCGATGACTCTTACGTATTTTTCATTGTCTTCTTCGTAAATATCTATTCTGTCAATTACTCCACGAAGAATTATTTCAATACCGTTTTCAGTTTTCAATATGGGAAGCCCGTTTTCGTTTATTTCGTAT
>CAMWXM010000228.1 GCA_947178195.1 uncultured Ruminococcus sp. | reverse complement strand
TTTCCGTATCGTGTACAGCAGATAGTCGTTTTTCCCGCCGCATTCCGCGCGTTTGCCTTTATGACCTTTTCCATCATTGCTTTTGAAATACCCATAGCGTTTATCGGGTATGCCGCTTTATCCGTTGAAAGGCATACAATACGCTCAACACCAGCTCTTACAGCAGCATGAAGGACATTATCCGTACCCTCGATATTGGTGCGAACAGCCTCCATCGGAAAAAATTCGCAGGACGGCACCTGCTTCAAAGCTGCCGCATGAAATATGTAGTCCACGCTCTGTACCGCTTCCTCTACCGACCGTATATTCCGCACGTCGCCTATGTAGAATTTTACCTTTCCCGCCAATTCGGGATGCTTTGCCTGCAAGTCATGACGCATATCGTCCTGCTTTTTTTCATCACGGGAAAATATTCTTATTTCCGCAAGCTCCGAGTCAAGAAAATGCTTCAGCACCGTGCTGCCGAATGAGCCCGTACCACCAGTAATCAACAGAGTTTTATTTTTAAACATTGCCATTTTTTTGCCTCCTATACTTATTTTGCTCAATATTTAATAATTCAGCCATACTTTTTCCGTGTACTAATGTTTCACTTGTGTATATACCGGCTGCAGGAGTGAAAGTCAATTCACCAAAAAATAATTTTCCGGTTACCACATAAAAATCACATCTTACAAACGGAAAAGGCTTAGAAAAACTCCGAGCCGCACTGAGCATATTTTCAAGACAGCTTGGAGGAGGCGTTAAAGCTGACGGGGAATTATATTTGGGCGAATTTTCAAGTTTGTTCCAATGTATGTCAAAAAATTCCGATGTAACATTTTCAAAGCGATCATGGATCACCAGTATTGCTTGAGGCTCGCCGTTGAAACAATAAACCTTGTAATCCGAAATGCAGCTGGATATTTCATCGTGCAAAAACTTTTCGCAAATAATCTTTTTTTTAATATACTTATATTGCATTTCAGCATATGGAAGCCAGTATTTATTTCTTCCCCATTTTTGCATTTTATCCAAAACAACTGTCTTATCTAACTTTTGTTTATCTTCACATATAATATTCATGCCCGCACCGAAATTCCATTTTAAGACAAATTGATCGGGAAGTTCATCCCACGGAATTTCATTTGGAGAATTATAAATTCCAATTATTTCATTCAGTGTGTCACCATACCCCTTTTCCTTTACATATTCTCTTACAGAAACCTTGTCGGCACATTTTATTACCAATGGGTTTTTAATATAATTATTCAATTTTAACCAAAGCAGTTTTTCACTAAACGTTTTTGGATCATTGAAATCCGGACTTCTTCCAAAAGCGGTCCTGTACCGGAGTATGCTGTTAAGCTTTGGCGAAACTACAGTTGTAAAAGAATAAAAGCATTCCCAAAACTTATGATACATTCCCCTAAGCATTTTATATTGTGATAGCTTTTTCTTTAAACTCAATGTAATTCTCCTTACTATATATTATTTTATTCCTTTTAATAAAAATGCTTGTATCATCAATTTAACGTTCTGACGCATATCCTTAAAAAATTGCGGCAAAATTAAACTCGTGCATATTACTGTTATTAATGAGGCATATGCAGCGCCTAAAGCCCCAAGACGTGGAATCATAAAATAATTCAATACAACGTTAATAGCGGCAGCGCAAAAATGTATATATTTCAGATATTTTTGATTGTTTTCACAAACAACCCATGCGCCTCTTGCAACTCCCAAATATGAAAAAGCCGTGTACCATGTAACGATCTTCAATGGTTCGGCAGCCGGCAAATATGCATCTCCATATAAAATATGAATAGCGAATTCTCCGAAAAACATAAAAAGAACAGATACAAAAAACGAAATATAGATAATAATTGCATACAGCTGCCGGTTTTTTCTTTCAAATATCTTATGGTCAATTTTATGAGAATTTACGATCGTGGGATACATCGAATCTATAATTGCTGACAAAACAAACACCCACATACCGCTTATAGCAGTTGCTAAAGAGTAATACCCTACCGAAGTTTCATCAAGCATTTGCTTTAACATAAGCTTGTCTGTATATCCGTAAATTGCAACCATCATGCCCGACAAAATATAATGATAACTCTTGCCAAGTAAATCCTTTCCCTTTTTCCATGAAAACGATAATCTTGGTCCGTTATATTTTTTATAGGCAGTCATAAGTACTGCAGCTATAAAAAGATAATCCATAGCGCCTGATGCCGCAAACCATAAAATATTTTTTCCCAAGATCAGCAGAATGATCTTATAAACAGAAATCATGATGTAAGCAATCAATGTTGCAACTGCGCTGACCTTTGAAAGATATTTTGATTGAAACCAATAGTTGATCGTATCGACAACCTGAAATATCAATGAAATACTGCATAATGCTGCAACAATAATTGTTTCTGTCTCGCCGCGGTCTGCAATACTTACAATAGAAACAATCATAATTGCAGACAAAAAACTTGATATCGCACGAAGTCCCAATGCCGTTCCTATGGTCTTACCCTGCTCGTCAGGATAGTCAATAAAATCCTTAATAATAACGGAGTTTATTCCCAATGTGCAAAGCGATGTAAAAAAAGCAACGTAAGCATTTGCATAATTGATAATTCCAAAATTACTCGGTCCCAGATAGCGGGTAGTGAAAATGCTGATAAGAAAAGATATCAGCATTTGGATGACCTTTCCGCATATAAGCCAGCCCGCGTTTTTAAATTCCTTGCTGTTTAATAAATTTATTTTTATCATTTCGTACCTGTTTCTTCAAGTGATTTTTTTGCTATATTACTATATAAATAAATATCTGTTTTTTCTGATTCTGCTGCTTTTTTCATTTCATAATAGCTATCAGTAAAGTGCAGCTCTTTGATTTTGTTTTGAATATTTTCAACGGTTAAAGACACTATAAAATCACTGTTTCCTCCATTAT
Organism: uncultured Ruminococcus sp.; assembly: GCA_947178195.1. Taxonomy (GTDB): domain Bacteria; phylum Bacillota; class Clostridia; order Oscillospirales; family Ruminococcaceae; genus Porcipelethomonas. The sequence goes on along the minus strand of CAMWXM010000228.1, from coordinate 1,916 downwards.
TCACATGCTCCATACCGTCCCATTTTTTAAAAACACAAGGAACCTTTGAAGCACACGCCTGTTCCCATAAGACGGAATGCTGTCCCGGAAAAAACACAAGATCTGCCGCGTAAAAATATTCATACACATTATCAGCACTGATCCAGCCAATATAAATAATATTTTCATTTTCTAACAAACTTTCAAAACGCGTCTTAATATCATCACCGACGCTGCCGAACACAAGCAGTTTAACCTTTTCAAGTCCGGCACAAGCTTCCATTAGTGAATCAATATTTTTCTTCTGATCAATTTTCCCACCGGTTACGATTAAAAATTCATCATCATGGATATCATACTGTTTTCTAATACTTTTACGCAGTTCGTCTTTTTTATCTAAATTCATTTTTTCGTCATCAGCTCCCATAATGAGAACATCAGTCTTACTTTCTGGTATTTTAAAATAATCTTCTGCATATGTTTTTCTCCATGGAGTTACACCATATACCTTTGATACATATTCAATCGAACACATATTTATAAAGCGCCGCCATAACCGAATTATTTTCAGTTTTAATGTATCTGAAGAATTGCCAATATTATAATCCAAATGATTATCTTCAACAATCACACAATTTGAATGTCTTTTTTTATACTTTATAACATCAAATATGGAATAACTGATCAAGCCATGGTAAAATATAAAATCAGGCTTCAATTCTTCCAATAGATCATACACAGGTATATAAGTTAAAAAATTTGTAACTTTAGGGAATCTGTATTGCTTATACGCTCTGCGTATTATCCGAATTCCGTCATTCAATATATAATCCGCACATGGAACATCGACAATGCTGCTGTCCTTATGTGTTTTATTTGTGATTATTAACGTCACATCGTGACCAAGCTTTTTATGATACTTTGGCAGCAAATTTTCTTGATATCCCCAGTAATCATTATATGGAGCATTGGGAGCAACATGGACAATTTTCATTTTAAAATTCTCATTTCCTTTATTTTATTTTAAGCTTTCATACAAATCAGCATACTCTGCAAATAAATCTTTTTCATTAAACTTTTTTGCTCTTTCAAGACAGGCTTCTCTTGAAAAAACATTATTTTCACAAATCTCAATTATTTTTTGCTCTAAAGCATCAATATCATCGCAATTCACTATACATCCGCAAGTATCATCCAGAGCTTCAATACTTCCGCCGGTTCTGAATGTGATCATAGGTGTTCCGCAGGCAATAGCTTCCATATTTACAGTCGGATAATTATCTTCCCTTGTTGGATTAACATACAAATCAACCGCCGTATAAATTTCGGCAAGCTCCTGCTGATTATTCGTTCTATGAATTGAAATAATATTATTTGGCAGCTGCTTATCTACATTTTCATTTGTACCAACAAGCACGATTTTAAACCGTTCGTCTAACCGTGCCGCAAGCTCAATGAAAATGTCTAAGCCCTTGCGTATTCCCCAATCAAATGCAACTCCGAGAATGATATATTTTTTTTCAAGATGATATTTTTCCCTGAAATTACTTGTTGTTGGCTTGAAAATATTCAAATCAATACCATTATTAATCACTTTTATAGGGTAATTCCCCAAATATGATTGTTCTGCAATTTCTGCAAGCCATTTCGAAGGTGTAACAATTGTCATATCTTCAATGCCTGTAAACCATTCTTTTTTCTTTTTCCACATAAATTTTGTGCGGTCACATTTTGCAGCAGGATACACGTCAATCTGCGGACAATCATGGCAGCCTGTTTTCCATTTATCACATTTTTTTATGGTGAAATACGGACATTGTCCTGTCATAGACCAGCAGTCATGCAGTGTCCATATTACCTTAATTTTGTTCTTTTTTACATAATTAAACAACATCGGTAAATTAATATAGCTATTATGTAAATTATGAAAGTGCAAA
>CAMWXM010000227.1 GCA_947178195.1 uncultured Ruminococcus sp. | reverse complement strand
ATATAAGAGAAAAGATACAAAATTCTGATGGAGGAACTTGCCTATGAATGACACTCAGCAGAAATCAGCCGCAAAAAAATTTGCTGAATACTGGAAAGACAGGGGGTATGAGAAAGGTGAATCACAGAAATTCTGGATAGATCTTCTTCAGAACGTTTACGGAATAGAGAATGCCACGCATTTCATTAGCTTTGAAGATCAGGTACACATCGATAAAAGTACCGGCTTTATTGATGGGTATATTGAAAGCACTAAGGTTATGATAGAACAGAAAAGTCTTGGCAAAGACCTTCGTAAAGGTATCAAACAGTCGGATGGAACATTTCTGAATCCGTTCCAGCAAGCTAAGAGATATATCGTTGAACTACCCGTTGATAAGCATCCTCGTTGGGTTGTGACCTGCAACTTTTCGGAATTTCTCATTTATGACATGAACAAGCCTAATGGTGAACCTGAGCAGCTTTTCCTTAAGGACTTGCCCAAAGAGTATTATCGACTGCAATTCCTTGTTGACACAGGCAATGAGAATCTGAAAAGGGAAATGGAAATATCTTTAAAGGCCGGCGATCTTGTAGGTAAGCTGTACGACGCCATACTGAAACAGTACAAGAATCCAAATTCAGAGGAAGCCTTAAAAAGCCTGAATATGCTATGTGTTCGGCTCGTATTCTGTCTGTATGCGGAAGACGCAGGAATTTTCGGACATCATGAAATGTTTGGCGATTATCTGAAACAGTTTCATCCGAAAGATGTACGCAAGGTACTCATAGAATTATTTCAGGTACTTGACACAAAACCAGAAAATCGTGACCCATATATGGATGATGATCTTGCATCTTTTCCTTATGTTAACGGCGGACTGTTTGCAGATGAGAATATTGAAATCCCTCGATTTACCGAGGAAATCGTTGATCTTTTGGTAAACAAAGCAAGCGCAGGATTTGATTGGTCGGAAATATCGCCTACAATCTTTGGCGCAGTATTTGAAAGCACTCTTAACCCTGAAACAAGACGGTCGGGCGGAATGCACTACACTTCTATTGAAAATATTCATAAGGTGATCGATCCTCTGTTTCTTGATGATTTAAGAGCAGAGCTTGAAGAAATTAAGGAGATAAAAGTTAAAAAAACACGCAAGACAAGGCTTGAAGCGTTTAGAGAAAAAATTGCTTCTCTCATTTTTCTTGACCCAGCCTGCGGTTCTGGAAATTTCCTCACAGAAACTTATATTTCTTTGCGGCGATTGGAAAATGAGTGTCTTACTGCTTATTCGGACGGGCAGATGTTTTTGGGCGGCGAGGGTGAATTCAATCCGATAAAGGTGACTATTGGGCAATTTTATGGAATAGAAATCAATGATTTTGCCGTAACTGTTGCAAAAACCGCCCTCTGGATAGCTGAAAGCCAGATGATGCATGAAACGGAAGAAATCATGCAAGTAAATCTTGAATTTCTGCCCCTGAAATCCTATGCTAACATCACGGAAGCAAACGCTCTCCGCATTGACTGGGAAAGCGTTGTTCCAAAAGAAAAATTGTCTTATATCATGGGGAATCCGCCCTTTGTGGGGTACTCTCTGCAATCTAAAGAACAGAAAAGTGATATGCTGTCTATTTATATTGATGAAAAGAGCAAACCTTATAAGACAGCAGGAAAAATCGACTATGTTGCAGGCTGGTACTTCAAGGCTGCACAACTTATGAACGGTACATCTATACGAACAGCTTTTGTATCAACAAATTCCATTACTCAGGGTGAACAGGTTGCAGGCGTATGGAAACCACTTTATGACCGCTTTGGAATACATATTGACTTTGCACATCGTACATTCCGCTGGGACAGCGAAGCAAGTCTTAAAGCACACGTTCATTGTGTCATTGTTGGATTTAGTGTTGCTGAAAATAGTGCGGATAGGTTAATTTTTGATAATGGTTCTTATAAAATTTCAAACAACATAAATGCTTATCTTTTACAAACAGAAAATATTTTTATTGAAAGTAGAAGTAAAGCATTGTGCGATATTCCTGAAATATCAAAAGGATTTCAAGCAACAGATAACGGATACTTAATTCTTGATCAGGAAGAAAAAAACGATTTAATTAAAACAGAACCCGGAGCAAAAAAATGGATTCGTCCCTATTCAATGGGTGTTGAATTTATACGAAACATTCCAAGATATTGCTTATGGTTAGTAGATATTAAGCCAAACGAATTGCAGAAATTGCCCAATATAAAAAAACGTGTTGCTGCATGTAGGGAGTGGAGAAGTAATGCCACTCCAAGCGGAGATGCTTACAAACTTAGAGATGTTCCACATCTTTTCAGACCATGTAAACAGTATAAAGACGTTCCATACATTGCAGTGCCCCTTGTTTCTTCTGAACGCAGAAGATATATTCCTATGAGTTTTATCAACAACGGTATGATACCAGGAAATAATTTGTTTAGCATTTTTAATTGTAGTATTTATCATTTTGGGATTTTAACTTCAAATGTCCATATGGCATGGATGCGTACAGTAGGTGGCAGGCTAAAGAGTGACTACCGATACTCAAAAGATATCGTTTACAATAACTTTCCATGGTGTAATCCCACAGCCGAACAGAAAACAAAAATAGAAGAAACCGCACAAGCTATCCTCGACGCAAGAGCAAAGTATCCCGAATGCTCTCTTGCAGACATCTATGACGAAACAACTATGCCCCCTGAACTTCGTAAGGCTCATCAGGCAAATGACTTCGCTGTTATGGCTGCTTATGGCTTTGATAAAAAAATTACCGAGAGCGAGTGCGTGGCGGAACTGATGAAGATGTATCAGAAATTAACAGGAGGAAAACAATGAATTTAAATGACTATTTTCTTGTTAAAGCCTTTAGTAAACTCGAGTATATGGAAAGTTTCAATAGCGGTAATATCTATCTAAATAGCACTTCTTATTTTTGGAAATTAGAAAATTCATTCCAACAAGACAAAGAGGGATTAATTTTTCAGCAATCAGGCAAGGGATTTTTTTAGCAACAAAAGAAGGATTTGAAAAAATCGTAATGGAGTCATCTTCATTAGAAGAATTAATGAATCGAGTTGATAAGGAGAGTCTTGGAAAAGTAATATGTGAAACATCAGACGTTTCATTCAGTTTAAATGGATACATTTGCTGTTTTTACCTTCTATCCAAAAGTGATGTTGAGTTCAATAGAACTACACTGTCAATTACAAATGAAACTGCACGAAAAGATATCGCCTTTTTCCTTGAAAGATATCTGAATGAATCAGAGACTAAAGACTTTCATGTAAGCATATATGATGCTGTTACTTTCTGTAATATATTTAAGGAAGTGAAAAAGAGAGGATATGCATTAACTGCTGGAGTAGTTGAGTATAAGGATATCAACGAAATACAAAAAATAAAGTTGTTTCAAGATCAAAATTATAAATCAATAGTATTCACAAAGTCAACTCGATTTAGCTATCAAAAAGAGTTTCGTATCTTTATAAACGTCCCCAATGAGCAGGTCAAAGATCATATTTCAGTGAATAGAGTTGAGGTTTACAAAAGTCTTTTAGGTAGCTTCAGCTATGATAATATAAGAAAAAAAGATTAAAAAGTTCACTTAATAATAAACAGGATAGAGTTACAAAATAATGGAGGTAAAAATGTTGGGAAATATATGTGATTTTATTTGCGAGATAGGACTTGAATCATTAACCAACAAAATTCAAAACGCAAAAAATACCAATGAGATAAAAGGGCAACTTCAAGACTTTATTGAAAAAAAGCAAGAATTATTTGAAAATGCTAGCCGTGACGAAGAAATTGATTTTCAAGGAATTGCCGAATATATCTCGAAACAGTTACCTGATGAAATAGATAAATACATATATGGTACATCTGAGAGCCAAAGGCAAGTTGTAGCTAATACAATCGTTGTAAAAGCTATAGACTATGCAAAAACTGATACTTCTCAAGGGAAAAGATATGTTGAAAATTTGATTTTTCAATGTATCCAGTTGCTTCATGATTTTTATGTTACGACGTTTTTGGATTCAAAAACAAATCTTGCAATAGCAGAGGTAAGTCAAGCGGTAGGTAAAGAAATTGCTAACGATGGTGACAAAACTCGTAATGCAATAGCTCAGATACAAAGTAAGATTGATTCTAAAGAAGATACTCGTTTTGATAGAAGAATTAATATGATGAATGCCATTAATTCATTGAAATTACCAGACTATACAAGGGAAGAAATTCCCCGAACAGTCTATCCAAATAATCCTAAAATTGAAATAAATGAATTTGAGGTGCTTTTTAATGATAATGATAGCATCAAAAGTAAATATAGGTCAGTACAAGACAAGATAAAGACTATGGAGGGATTGATATATGAACTAATGGAGCTTCACAATTATTTGGGTGAACCTGATGGCGAAGGTGGTTGGCAATATTTGATATGGGATGAGATAATAAAAAAAGAAAATACATTAATCAAATCAAACTATGCAGAAGAAGTCGAAAAAGATTTTGAGGAATTTTGCAATAATCATGAAATAACAAAGTTCATTGAAGAGATAAAAGAACCAGTAACTTATAACTATTATACTATTACAAAAAACATGGAGCATATACAGCAAGAGTTTAATACTTTGAAATCAGAACTTGTCAATCAAATAAAGCACTATTTGTGTAGATAAAGAATCAACTGATAATAATCAATTCTTTTTTTCTCTCTTGTACAAAATAGCCATAAAAGGATTGTCAATCCCAAATACTAATTTTGTTGCATTTGATGATAGCTATTCTCGGAAAGTTGTGATATACTTCTTGTCAAAGGAGGAAATCACGATGAATAATATAAAAGAGCT
>CAMWXM010000226.1 GCA_947178195.1 uncultured Ruminococcus sp. | reverse complement strand
TAAGTGCTTTTTCATAGTATTCAAAAGCATCATCATACCCGCCCTTGGCTTGGTATACGCTTGCAACACCATTGTAAATCGTGGCTGTACGGGGATGATCTGTGCCAAAGACTGATGCACAAATTTTAATTGCTTTTTCGTAGTATTCCAAAGCCTTTCCATACTCTCCCATTTTTCTGTATACGTCTGCGATTCTGTTATATGTTGCGGCTGTATCCGGATGCTCCGTGCCAAGTACTGATTCACGGATCTCTATAGCTCTTAACAAGCGTTTCCTTGCTTTGCTATATTCGCCCTTTGCGATATAGGTATTTACGAGATCAAAATATGAATCGTCCAATTCCGGAAATTCTTTATTCTTTAAGTATCCTTTTAGCAGTTCTATTGTTTTTTGAACATCCCTTGCAGCATCAAGTTCACGTTGATCATAGTAAACAGAAGCAATATCTGTTAAAACAGCAATGATCTTCTTTATGTCATCGTGGCTATATTGGCGTTCCTGATCTGAAAGATTACGAGACAATGCATCCTTGTAAATTGAAATAGTAATACGCTCAAGCTGAACATTACAATAAAATTTTTGTATGGCATCGGAAAAAGACATAATGTGCTTAATAGCTTCAGCATAATAGGATAGTGCGGTCAATGATGTATTATCGAATATTGAATTTGGAACGTTGTTTAAAATGTTTTGAGCTTGCTTAAAATCTGTGATCTGTAAGATCGCATCCCTTGCGATGCGAGTCAATTTATCATAATTATACATGATTTATCTCGCTTTCATTCATTTTCTGCTGGATTTGGCTGTAATATGCAAAGAAGTTTTTATTTTCGCCATACTCACGCCAGTCGGCAGTACACCTATTAATAAAAATTTCAACAGGATTTTCGTCTTCTTCCGCTTGCACTTTTTTTATTAAGTATTCACACCATTTTCGGCGATCTTCTTCTATAAGCTTATCAAAGAATTGCCACAAGAACAAATATTCACCTATCAGATCCGGCTCATATGGGTGTATCGTGTTTTCTTCAAAAGAATTATCGGATATATTTCTCCAGAAATTCTCAATATTCTGCCGGCATCTGCTAAATCCTTTATTTATAGCAGCAATATCCGTCTTGATAAAATCAGGCAAGGTTTCGTCGTCAATACGAATTCCACGTAAAGCTGTGGAAAGTGCCAGTAACCGGAATCCAGGAACTGTGATCTCATCCGAATATTTCAGATGTTTTTTTGAACGCTCAAAGAAATTCAAGAGTAGCTGATTTAAATTATCTACTGCCGTGCCCGGATTCTGTAGGAAAAAATCTGCAATAAGCAAAACAAACAGGCATCGATTTGCACGTGTATTCTGGGAATTAGTAGGAGCCACAATTTTAACTTTATTGAGGATGAAATTTATATTATCATCTGATAATGGAGAATGGCTCTGATAAAAGGCTTCCTGAAATTTTCTTATTATTTGACCAAATGTTTCGTTACCCAGATCAGATTGAGATAGATTAAGTGGTTCGTATTTATCAGAAATTTTAAATCCGACCTCGCGAATTACATCGTTTTCCTGCACAAAACGCGGATACCAATTTTCGTCACGGGATAACAAAATAAATCTGGCTTCTATTTCATTGCTATTATAAATACTATCTATCAAATCAACAATATTTCTTTCTCTTTCATCTGCATAATCACAAACAAAGACAACAGGTTTGTAATACATATATCCACTTGTAATTTGTGCTATTTTATGAAAGTCAGCATCTTTAAGCCATACAAATTTAAAGTCTTGATCATACTTTTGACAGATATGTCTTGCCAGTTTGCTTTTTCCAACTCCACCCTGTCCGCAGATCGCCCATACTGCAACAGGCATATCTGAGAACAAAAAATTATGCAGATTTTGGATTTCAATATCTCTGCCGCATAATGGAAGCGTGTCATTTGAATATAGAAGTCTATTTTCATATCTTGAACGACTGACGGGAAGCACTGCATTGTCCAAGTATTCTTGAAAACTTCCTTTATATGATATTTGGGTTGTGATATTCCCCAACTGCTGTTCAAAATTTCTGATTCGAGCCTGAGATTCAGCACTTATGTCATCTATTTGTTCAAAGATACCTCTGCACCATTCTTCAGTAGATACAAGCTTTTCAATATTATTTCGTATAATCAAAGCGAGCTCTTGTGGTAATCTTGATTCATGCGGAATATTTGTTCCTTCACGCAATTTCTTTTCCAACTGTTCTACATTTATAAAAAGGTGCAAAGGTTGATCGCAATCACTAAGTATTCCTTTTAGACGATTTAGTAAGATATTCAGATGATTCAAATCAGTGTGCGGAGAATTTGCTAATATTTTCAATTCACTCTTTAAAATCGTTTTATATTTTTCAAATATTGAATTATGTGATGATTCAATGATTTTTCCTCCAGCAGATATTACATTGAAGATTGCCTTTGTCTGTTTGAAAAATGGAACATCTGCGTTCGCTAATTCATCAAATGATGTGTCAATAAATTCCAAAATATTTTCCTTCAACTCATCCACGACATAAACCTCTTTTCTGTTTTTATTCCATGAAAACATTTCTGTTGACTTTTAAATTCCATTGAAGACATAAATAAATGCGAGTAATTCAGTTTAACTCAATACACCCCAAACTCCTCCGGTCCGTCCGCAATGCTTTTCTACTCCCCCACTGTAGAAATTAAATATGTATGTTTCTGTACTGCTAGTTAGGAACTCTCAGAAAATCTCAATAAACCGTAATATTATGAAATGAACATTTAGTAATTTATTGTGTTTTCAATCAAATATCAGTAATGTTCATACACATAATTTACACAATAATATCTCCCGATAAACGGTTTATGTATTCTATTACAAAAGTTGTCACCAATCTGCAACAAACCGCAATGCTTAAAAATGCTTACACCAATAAACAAGTCCCTCGTCATACAATATTATCTCAGAGAAGAAATTGGTACGCCATTATTATAGCATGTCATCATAATAATGTCAAGTATTTCCATTAGAACCCAAAAATTATTAAGGCGTAATAACTATTCTTGCTATGGCGTTTTCAGCACTTTTGTCCATATTGTAAGAAATTTATTAAATTTTATAAGTCTCTTGACTTTTGGGCTGAAAAGTGATACAATATAATTTGGGAATGAGGTTCTCCCATAGATGATAACCACATCTTAAACCGCTTATTAAGCTGATGACTTCTGCGATTTTTAACGCGGAAGCTGTCGGCTTTTTGCGTTTTAAGGAGGATTTTTATGTTAATAAGTATTTCGGTAATTTTATTTTCGGGTCTGCTGCTTGGGCAGATATGTAAAAAGGTACGTTTCCCCGCTCTTTTCGGAATGATCGCAGCAGGAATTATTATAGGTCCGCACGGTCTTGATCTGCTTGACGGCAGTATTTTAAGCATTTCATCGGAGTTAAGGCGTATCGCACTTATTATCATTCTTATAAGAGCAGGACTTAAGCTTGATATGGGCGATTTGAAAAAAGTCGGCAGACCCGCAGTTATGATGTGCTTTGTTCCTGCCTGCCTGGAAATTGTCGGTATGCTTATCCTTGCACCGAGGTTATTGGGACTGTCCTTTTTGGACTCTGCAATACTTGGAGCGGTGGTAGGCGCAGTATCGCCTGCGGTAGTTGTCCCGAGAATGATAAATTTAATTGACAACGGTTTCGGCACGGAAAAGGGAATACCGCAGATGATACTTGCGGGAGCTTCCGTTGATGATGTATTTGTAATTGTAATGTTCACTTCCTTTACGGGACTTGCACAAGGAAACGATATATCATTGATAAGCTTTTTTAATATCCCCGTTTCTATCATAATAGGGATAGCAGCAGGACTTGCGGCGGGAATGGCGATGTTTTTGTTTTTTACAAAATTCCGCATTAATACGGTATTACAGGTCATATTGGTTTTGGCTGTCAGCTTTGTTTTAAATTGGCTCGAAGATGTATCGTCATTTATTCCGTTTGCGGGTCTTATTGCTATAATGGCGGCGGGCGCACAGCTTAAAAGAAAAAATGCAGAGCAAGCAAAGGAACTGTCATCTGTATTTGATAAGCTTTGGATTTGTGCGGAAATATTTTTGTTTGTATTAGTCGGCGCATCTGTTGCAGCCGACAGCGTAAAAAGCGCAGGCGTATCTGCCGTTATACTTATTTTGGGAGTGGTAATTTTCCGAATGGCAGGCGTGTTTATTTGCGTTATCGGTACAGGACTGAATATTAAGGAAAAGCTTTTCTGTATGCTGGCATATACGCCTAAAGCAACCGTTCAGGCAGCTATCGGCGGACTGCCGCTTGCAATGGGGCTTCCCTGCGGAGATACGGTGCTTACCGTATCTGTTATAGCAATTCTTATAACTGCGCCGCTGGGTGCGTTTGCAATTGATTTGACTTATAAAAAATTTTTGAAAAAAATATCTTAATGACAGTTACAGCGCATTATTTATTTAGCTAAAGCAAAGCGGATACCAAATTAAAGATATCCGCACTAAAGCCTTAGCAATGAAAAACAGGCTATCTGAGAATAGTTTTAAATAAAGTATTTATAAGTATTCCGAGTTATTTAGGATTAAAGAAAATGAGTACGATGATTATCGGAAAAATTGTGTTGCATTTTTCGTAAAGAAATGGTATAATTATAATATAAAAAGTAAAAAATGGGAGAAATAATATGTATAGCATAAAAATAAATACAAATGAAAAAATTACAGATGTTTCGGAAAGCCTTTACGGTCTGTTTTTTGAGGACATCAACAGAGCAGGAGACGGCGGTATATATGCCGAACTGCTCCGAAACAGAGCCTTTGATGACGGTATTATACCGCAGGGGTGTACATATGACCCGCA
>CAMWXM010000225.1 GCA_947178195.1 uncultured Ruminococcus sp. | reverse complement strand
GTGGTACTTGTCTGTATCGCTGTGGAAATGAGCGTTACCTTTTACAGGTTCATGCTCCCGATTATAAGGTGAAAATGTTCGGAAAAGCGGGAGGTAGATAAGCAGATTTATCGCAAATATGCTTGATTTTAAAACCAAAATGTGATATACTGTTTTTATAAACTAATTGATAAATCGGAAGTTGTAACGGGAGTGAAATCAAAATGTGCATGGAATGTTATATTGATGAAAATAGAATAACACCTCTATTAAACCCAATGGATTGTTTGGAAAATCACACACAATATATTTGCGGAACTTGTGGGCGGTGTATTTGTATTGAACATGAACCTAAACGTGGGTTGCAACGTTGGAATTTTCCCTTTAAGTCATTAGAAACTGCAAAACTGTATTTGCGTACTGCTGATTATAGCATGAAAAAAATATGTGGCATTTATGAAATAAAAAGTGAAAATGGTAGGCATTCGTACAAAATCTTTGCTAATAATGAGGACTTACAATTATATCTAAAAAAGAATAAAGATAAGACTTGCAAAGATATGAATCCCATTTTTATTGTTAAGGAATATAAGGCATACACAAATACACAGATAAGAAAATTGACTTCTGATGAGATACAGAAATATATGTCAGAGCGATAACTTCCAGTTTATTAAAAAAATTAAACCTATAAATAATTTATGAGTCGCAGAAATGCGGCTCTTTTTTGTTGTTAAAAGAAAGGTAAAGATGATAAAATGTCGGCAGCAGTAGCGGCGGCACTGAAGAAAATTGCCGCATATATTCTCAGCGATAAGCAGCTTCGGGGCAAATTGTTTGTAATAATCGGGAGTATTGTCTGTGGTTTTCTTGGACTGCTCTGCCTTCCGGTTGTAGCTATAGTAAGTCTTGGAAATATGGAGATAGAGCCTCCCGAAATAGATAAAAGTATGTTTAATGAGGCGGCTTTTATTCAAAATTTAAGCAGCGATCAGCAGGCAAAGCTTGTGAATTTACAAAATCAAGGACAGGCTATTGAGGACGCTATGGCAGGTGTTGATTGTAAAAATCAGACCATAAAAGCGCAGCTCATATACCTGTCTTTTTTTGACGGTGTGCAAAATTTCAATGCGCAGTCTTATGCTGATTTGTTTAAAAATTCTCCTGACGATAAATCTCTGATCGACGCTTTAAACTCTGCTTACGGTCTGAAAATAGATTACAATGAGTTTATGAAAAGCTACACATGGGTAATGAACACAACGATGAATCAGTATATGTTTTCAGATTCAAAGAGTAAAAATGCTGTTGATCTTGCGGCTTGGGCAGAGAATGCGTACCTCTCAGGCTGGGGTTATAAGGACGGTTCTTTCGGTGAAAGAGATGAGTCTGACCGAATCCGATATGCCGACAGTGCAGGACTCATACTTGGGTATTTAAGATACGATCCGGAGCAGAAAGTGTTCAACAGCGAACCGAGCAGCCTGCATTTCACCTCCAAAGGCGGTCTTGATAAAATGCCCGATGAGGCAGGAAACATCCTGTCTGACGGAAGTAATTATGGCGTGTATATCGGTAATGGTGAAGTGATTTTTGCATCAAAGGAATCAGGCTGTGTTACTAAGGAAAAGGTTGCTGACGGTGCATGGAATTCGTGGAGTTCCATCAGCGGAGCAGCGTACAATACGAACATTTCTTTTGAGGAATATGACGAAAAGAAGAAAAATAATCTGGGACTGGTGCAGTGGGCGATCCAAGCGCACAATGCAGGCTGGGGCTACATTTACGGCACTTACGGCAACGTCTTGACAGAGAGTTTGCTGCAGGACAGAGCCGCTGTTTTTGGCAGCGAGGTCACGGATTATATGGATTTCATTTACCAGAATTGGCTTGGTAAAAGGACAGCGGACTGCGTTGGGTTGATTAAAGGATACGGCTGGTACGACAGTGCAAGCGGCGAAATCAGAGTAGGTACTAACGGCATGATGGATGTTGGAGCGAACGCTATGTTTGCAAATGCCACCGTCAAAGGTACGATAGATACCATTCCCGAAGTCCCCGGATTGGCTGTGTGGGTGGACGGTCACATTGGAATCTATATCGGAAACGGCGAGGTAATCGAAGCCATGAATACCCTCAGAGGTGTGACAAGAACTCGGCTTGCAGGACGTGAATGGACGTATTGGCTTCAGATTCCGTACATCAGTTATGTACAGGAAAAGTAATGTTTTGCTGCTGAAATCTTGTCGGTTCTGGTGATAGCTTTTCGATGAAAATTGTGATATATTGTTGTCAGGAGGCGAGAAAAATGGAGTTTATAAAACGACTGTTCAACGGCAATATCAATCCATCGGTGGCTGTTACGGTAAAGGGTTCGCAGTATGAAAAGCTGGCAAACAAGTTTTTGAATGTGCAGAAAACGCTGAGTGAACAGCTTTCCGAGGAGCAGAAGAAACTGCTTGATGAACTGATATCAATTCAGGATTCGCTGTCTATGATCGTGTCTGAAGAAAATTATTCGGCAGGATTCCGTGACGGCGCAGGCATGATGATCGATGTGTTTACGGGCAAAAATCATAATCTGAAAGAATTATAACAAAAGAAAAAATGGTAAGCGGATTCGGAAGAGTCCGCTTTTTTGGAGGTGTTTTGATGAGAATTTATTTAAAAAATAACGGTTATGCTTTGTCAGCAAAGTTTCCGATGACGGTTTTTGAGATGGAGGATGTTCTTGACAGACTTAAGCAAAGAGAATCAATTGTGCGCTTTGAAATTTCTGAACATGATAATATGGAGCTGCCAATGAGCATATGCGGAAAGGAATTTTCAGCGGATATTTACAGGCTGAACCTGTTCGCAGAAAGGCTTGAAAGTCTTGAATTTATGGAGATGACGGCGTTTAAAAGTCTGTTGGCATCCAACCCTGAGTGTGATTTTGAAGATATGCTTCAGATGACTTACGGCTTAGATTCCGTGATGGTTTACCCTTGTAAAGACTGCTGTGAACTGGGAAAAACTGTGATAGAGAACGAAATGATGCCGGAACTCGAAGGCTGTTCCGATGAGATTTTGCAGCTTCTTGACCCTGAGAAAGTTGGCAGACTTATGCAAAATCAGGAGGGCGGCGTATTTATTGATGAACATTACTGCGTAACTTCAGGCTATGAGCCGCCGGACATTAATATCGAAATCGGCAGACCTGAGAGCTGTTTCTTCAGGCTTCTGGTCGCTCCTGATTCTGAAAAAAGGGAACAAGCGCATTGGGTAACGCTGCCCTTTGATGAGGAAAAGCATTTATATCTGAGCGAAATGAGATGTCTTGAACTTCAATCATCGCTGCCCGGAATCACAAAAAAATCTTTTAATAAAGTGTTGGAAATGAGGGTTCTGAATCAGTTTTCAGAGAAACTTTCGGAGCTGTCTCACAATGATTTTGTGAAGCTGAAAGCGGTCATGGAAGCGGAAAATATTCATGATATTTCTCATTGCATCGAGTGTGCAGAGCATCTTGACGAGTACCAATTTGACCAATCTGTTCAGGATTATAACGAGTTTGGCATAGCGTATCTTTCAAGAAATCTGTCCACGAATTTCGATAATTCAGTACTTGAAGGTATGAATCTGTACGACTTCAGCGTGAAGATTTTAGCGCAGACAGGCGGCGAAGTTACGTCATACGGAGCGATTTCCGGCAGAGGTCAAGAGCTGTATTCTGCGCTGACTGTTCAGCCTGAGCAATCTTCTTTCTTTTGGAAAATAATCAATATAAAGAAAAGACTTAAAGCACTACATTATACGGTTTTACAATATGCAAAACAATGAAAGATATTTCAGGTGATTTAAACAAAATATGTGTAAAACATAAGTTGAATTTTTGTAAAATCACCAAACTTATTCTTTTTCTATTGACATTGTTTTATATTGGTTATATAATATAAAAAAATACAAAAAAAGAAAGGAAAAATTCAGATGTTTGATATCCAAAACATATACACTGATAGAAATAAAGTTAGATTTCTATGTGATTACTATTGTGACTCAGAGCAACAAGCCAAGTCTATTGTTGCACAATTCTTAATACCTGTTAGAAGCTATTACCCTGATGCTGAATTGTATTCAAAAGGTAATATATTAATTCTCGATACCCCAAATAAAGAGAAAACATTTGAATTAAGTAAAATGATTAACAAATCAATTGCTCAATGATTTAAGGTGTATGTTAAGTATACGATTAGCCATTCAATGAGTAAAAATCACAATGTTTCTTTAAATATCATTATAGCGGAAGTCTAAGGTAAAATCGTAGCCGAACTTCCGCTATTTTTTTGCCTACCGCGCTTTTTGCTGACAAACTCCACCAATATGATGCTCATAAACCGTACTGTATCTATATTATTGATAATGCCGAGCATTTTGAAAATAAAATGCTCACAAATACCCTATTCAGCTTGTTTGTAAATCTTAGCCGCTGCATCGAAGATGAATACCATCATAAGTTTCAGTCTGGCAGAAAAATGATCGACAGTAAACTGCGGAGAGTGATTCA
This sequence comes from uncultured Ruminococcus sp., assembly GCA_947178195.1. Taxonomy (GTDB): domain Bacteria; phylum Bacillota; class Clostridia; order Oscillospirales; family Ruminococcaceae; genus Porcipelethomonas. Next base: position 365 of record CAMWXM010000225.1, on the reverse strand, counting down.
GGAGAAGAAGCAATCGCTTGGTATCAAAAATGAGCAGTCAATTATTAAGGAATAAAGCTGTTAAAATATAAATATTATATTTAAATAATTATCACCAATACAATTATACATCAATAGTTTAATAATGCCAACTACTATAGATGATTTTATTTATCAATAGTTGAGTGTATAATTAAACTAAAGGAGATGTTTATTGTGACTACTATTGGTGAACGAGTATCGTATATTAGAAAAGAACGTGGCTATACTCAATTCAAATTGGCAGAATTAGCTGACATTTCTATACAATTTCTTTCAGATATTGAAAACAACAAAAAAAGTATGACCGTTAAAACTTTACGTCAAATAGCAGACAGTCTTAATAT
>CAMWXM010000224.1 GCA_947178195.1 uncultured Ruminococcus sp. | reverse complement strand
TCCTGAATGAATTAACTATTGAAGATACTGATATTCATATTGACGAATGCTTTATATACAATAATTATAGTCCAGTTGAAAAATGTAATAGAATGTATTTTCAACCTGAAAACGCACTTAAAATAGATGTCATAAGGTTAACCATTGAAAATTGGTATAAGAATGGACTAATAAATGAAAATGAATACTTCTATCTCCTATCTTCTTTGATAAATGCTGTGCCATTTATTTCAAACATAACAGGTGTATATTCAGCCTATCTTAAATATTGGGACGATCGTACATACAAAAAGCTTGAACTAACCGAGCCAGTAATTATAAGCAACGGAAAGAAAAACGAAAGCTATAATACTGACTTTATCAATCTCCTACCAAAGAAATGTGACCTACTTTATGCTGATCCACCTTACAATTCAAGAGAGTATCTTCCTAACTATCATCTTCTTGAAACAATTGCAAGATATGATTATCCTGCGATATATGGCAAAACGGGAATGCGTAATTATGACGCTCAAAAATCTGTATTCTGCAAAAAAAATACTGTTGAATCTGCATTTGAAAAAATGATAAAAGATTGTCAGAGTCAATATATATTGATAAGCTATAATAACGAAGCCCTGTTATCTACTGAGAAACTTTCAGAAATTTGTCAAGACTACGCTGTTGGTGAAAGCTTTAAATTATTTGAGTATGATTATAGAAGATACAAGAATAAAATTCCCAATAACGCAAAAGGACTGAAAGAACAATTATACCTTTTAAGGAGGCATTAATATGGCTGTTAAAGCCCCTTTTAATTATATAGGTAATAAATATAGAATAATTAACTCTATTCAAGAATTTTTTCCTAAGAATATAGATACATTTGTAGATGTTTTTTGTGGTGGCTGTGATGTAAGCATTAATACTGTTGCCAATAATGTATATGCAAATGATATTAACTATCATGTTATTGATATTATGCAGGAATTTCAGAAACATGATGTTGATTATATACTTGACTATATTGATTCTACAATAAAAAAGTGGCAGCTAAGTAAAACCAATGAAATTGGCTACAAGGATTTTCGTAACTACTATAATCAAACTAAAAAGCCATTGGATTTGTACGTGCTCATGTGTTTCAGTTTTAACTATCAATTCAGGTTTAACAATGATCATTATTATAACAATCCTTTTGGCAGAAACAGAAGCAGTTTCAACGAAGTAATGCGTAATAATCTTATTTTATTTAAACAACAGATTGATAGCATTCATTTTTCAACAAAGGATTTTTGTGACTTTGATTACAGCATTTTAAGTGAGGGAGACTTTATTTATGCAGACCCTCCGTATCTGCTCACATGTGGAAGTTACAATGACGGTAAACGAGGATTCAGAGGCTGGACAGAAAATGATGATCTTGAATTATTCAGAATCCTTACTGAGCTATCTGATAGCGGTATTGATTTTGCATTATCCAATGTTATTGAACATAAAGGATACATAAATGAAAATTTATTAAATTGGGCAGATATAAACGGATATAGTATTCATGGTATAAACTTTAATTATGATAACTGCAACTATCATACAAATAACCGTAAGAATATAACTAAAGAAGTTCTTATAACGAACTATTGATAGGAGGCTATCATGGCTGAAAGAACTTTTGGCTGGGTACAGGAGGCATATACAATATCAAATCTAAAAAATGTTATTAGAGTTTTCGTACCTGATTCAGCTGTTAATAAATTTTTGAAAGAAGATAAAATACCAAGACTTATTTCTAATGAATATCATAAAGATGATATGATCAAGTATCTTGATTCAGATAAAATATGTATTCCTTATGCTCTGCTTAAAGGGAAGGGAACCCCGAAAGGTTTTACGAGAAGTAATGCGCCATGTTCGGGAATTATTCAGGCAGTTCTTCCAGGTCAGCGAAAGGAATATCAAAGTGACTGGCCTGCTGATTCTTTTCTTCGCTGGGCAATAAGTATCGGTTTCCTTGATTATGATCGTGGTAATGACACTTGCAGTATTAGTGAACTCGGAAACAGATATGCTGTGTCTATTGATAATAGCAGCGATGAAAAAGAAATTCTGACAGAAGCGTTTTTGTCATATCCGCCTGTATGCCGCATTCTGAACTTGCTTGAAGCTGGAAACATCATGACGAAGTTCGAAATCGGCTGTCAATTAGGATTTGTAGGCGAAGCAGGATTTACATCTATTCCTCAAAATCTTATTTTGCAAGGATTGAGTTCTGCAATAACATCAGAAGAAAGAAGTAAGCTTTTATCTGATACTGAAGGAACATCAGATAAGTATGTCCGTACAATTTGTGCATGGCTTAAAAGCGTTGGCTGGGTTATACAAATCCCTAAAAGTGTAACTGTTGATTTAGGCTACCTTACGCATACTGATATAATTCCTCAGTCTTATCAGATAACACTTAAAGGGAAAAAAGTTTTAAAATACGCAACAGGATCTTCAAAATTCAAGCGAATTGACAAAAGAGTTATGTGGGATATGCTCTCAACTAAACCGTCTGATAGAAATTATCTTCGTAACCGCAGGACATATCTAATAAAGTATCTTACAATTTCATATCGTAGCTTGGATGAGATAATTGCTCATTTAAAAACAAAGGGAATGGCTGAAAATAAAGGAACTATTTCCGATGATATTCAGGGATTGATAAACATCGGAATCAATATAAATAAGAGCAATGACAAATTTAAGATTATGGATAATATTATTGGTCTTGAAATTCCTGTTTCTATTAAGTCGGATAGCACATCAAAATCTGATATTTCCGTACTGAAAGATGATATAAGAAAACGCCTGAACTATATCAATCATAAATATCTTGTTCTTATTGACCTTGGATATGACGGGAATGCAAACAGAGATTATGAATTGCAAACTGCTGATTTACTCACAAACGAATTGGATTTCAAGGGTGCAAGATTAGGCGATACCCGTAAGCCAGATATTTGCGTATACTACGATAGCAATGGACTTATCATAGATAATAAAGCTTATGGAAAAGGTTATTCGCTTCCAATAAAACAAGCTGATGAAATGTTGCGTTATATTGAAGAAAATCAGAAGCGTGACAAGGCTTTAAATACAAATGAATGGTGGAAAATTTTTGATATTGCTGTAAGTAAATTCAATTTTGCTTTTGTTTCAGGTGAGTTTACAGGCGGTTTTAAAGACAGACTCGAAAATATAAGTCACAGATCACATATCAACGGCGCTGCTATTAATTCTGTAAACCTGTTGTTGCTTTCAGAAGAAATAAAATCCGGCAGACTGAGTTATAATGAGGCTTTTAAAAAGTTTGATTTTAATGACGAAATAATTATTTGACTTTAACTATATAATAAAATATGAATTAAATGAAAATTATCCGTTAGTACAGGAGACAAAAAATATATTTTAAGTAGCATAAGGACGGTGAAAATTTCTATGAAACGTGCTATTAATGATGCAACTCCGCAAAAAGCTGGTGATATTTATCAGTACTTAATCGCATTAAGAGATTGCTTTGAACTCAGTGATGGTGATACTCTTCAGATTGAAACAAATGGTGATGTAAGCATTATAAAAGATACTGGAGGTCTGTTTCAAAAGGAAGTAAAACATCACTTTGTTAACAAATATCTCTCAGATAGAGATTTGGACTTTTGGAAAACCTTAGCTAACTGGTACGTAGACTATGAGCGTATAAAGATTTTTTCCCACTATATATTTTTTACAACGGCTAAAATCTCAAAAAAGTCACCTTTTTATGATTGGGTAAATTTGAAAATAGATGAAAAACTCAAGAAAATAAAAGCTATAGGAGCAGTAAAAAAAGTAAAAGAAAATGGGTTTCGAAGTCAGTATAATAAGATTTTTTGTGATTCTTATAACGAAAGTCGTCTTTTAGAAATACTGGACAAACTTACGATGGAGGTTTCTAAAACATCATTAGTTGGTATATCAGACGAATTTTCAAAATATATATGCCCTATTCCCGAAGAAAATAGAGATGGATATATTGGAGCGTTACTTGGACGGATATTAAAGAAAATAACAAAGCCGCCACATAAGTGGGAAGTAACTAAAAAAGAATTTGATGAGATTTGTCAAGTTGAAGCTATGGCATATGGTATTAAGGGCTTTATTAAACTTCCAAACGAATATGCCCAAGCAATAGTTTCTGAAAAAGAAACAAAAAAACTTGAGCACAAAAAATTTGTCACATCTATTCGAGAAATTCAGTATGACAAAATGATTCCGGATGCTATGTCCGATTATTGGAAAGCAGATATGACAGTTGCTAAATATTTTCATGACAATTTTATGTATTTAGAAAGTCTTGAGTCCTATATGAATGAGTTATCTGCAAAGATGCGATACACTAAGGAAGATAGTGAATTAAATGCTGAAGGGGCAACTAAAGAAGATCAAATAAGGATTTCAAAGCAGCTTTATAATGGTGTAATGCGGTGGGATGCAAACGATTTTGGTTCTATTATTCGTAATCAAGGATTTTTTCAGCGTGGAATTATACATAACATAGTAGATGAATCTGATTTCAAGTGGAAAGTAGGAGAAGAAAAGGATGAGCATAAATAATATAAAAAAACTTTCAATGAATTCTCATTTTTATTCTTTATTAATGCAGAGCTTTCTTTCTGGTTATAATAAGCCTTGTGAAATAAAATTGTCATTTATGGCAATACCAATTTTGCTATATGCAGAATCTCGTGAAAAATTAGTAACCGCAAATAAAACAAGTAGAATTGATACATTATTTCAGTCTCCTCAAGTTATAGAGAAAAGCATAATTTCTGGCAAAACACGATTATCTGGATTTGTAGATAGATACAATTTCCTTAAACCCTATTGTAAGGAAGCTCTAATAATCTTATCT
>CAMWXM010000223.1 GCA_947178195.1 uncultured Ruminococcus sp. | reverse complement strand
TGTCATGGTTATTTCAGATTACGCTTTTAAAATAATCGATTTTTTGCTTTGATTTTTTTAGAAGGTTACCATTGATCTTTTTGATTTTAAAATAGAATTCGGAAGATTTAAAAATGAAATTATTCTTGCAGATGAAATATCTCCTGATACATGTCGTTTCTGGGATAGTACTACCCATGAAAAGCTTGATAAAGACAGATTCAGAAGAGATATGGGCGGCGTTGAAGACGCATATAATGAAATTATGAAGCGTCTTATGGGAGAATAACTGCAATAATATATTGCAAAATGTTCAGAGCAAAAATCTTCGTAAGCCGTCAGAAGATTTATTGTAAAGCAATTTAAAAATTTTCAGACGGCAGAATGGAGTTTCATATGAGCGGATTTTTTGGCGCAGCATCTTCAAATGATTGTATTCAGGATGTTTTTTTCGGAACTGATTATCATTCGCATCTCGGAACACGAAGAGGCGGAATGACTTCCTATTCTCCTGATCTGGGATTTCAAAGGAATATTCACAGTATTGAAAATTCTCCTTTCAGAACAAAGTTTGAAAAAGATGTTGAACAAATGAAAGGAAATATCTGTATAGGCTGTATAAGCGATACCGATCCCCAGCCGATAATGGTAAGATCAAAGCTTGGTCTTTATGCTGTTTGTTCAATTGGTATCATTAATAATGCAGAACAACTTTCAAATGAACTGCTTGAAAAGGGCTGCGCTAATTTTGAAACTATGAGCAGCGGTAATATAAATTCTGGCGGTCTTATCGGTGCGCTTATAGCCCAATGCGATTCCTTTGTTGAAGGAATTAAATATGCTCAGAAAAGAATCGAAGGAACAATGTCTCTTGTTATCATGACAGATAAATCTATTATCTGTGCCAGAGATAAAAACGGTCGTCTTCCTATTATTATCGGAAAACGTTCGGACGGCTATTGCTTTTCATTTGAATCCTTTGCTTTCCAGAAGCTGGGATATACAGCATGTCATGAAATGAAAACAGGAGAAATTACAGAAATTACTAAGGATGGATATAAAATCCTCAGCGAAGGCACAGACGATATGAAAATATGTACATTCCTGTGGACATATTACGGATATCCCAATGCTTGCTATGAAGGCGTAAACGTTGAAGTTATGAGAACTCGCAATGGTGAGATAATGGCTGAAACGGATATGAAAAACGGACAGCTTCCTGATGTGGACTATGTATGCGGCGTTCCTGATTCAGGAATACCTCATGCTATAGGATATGCTAACAAAAGCGGAATACCTTTTGCAAGACCGTTTATCAAATATACTCCCACATGGCCCAGAAGCTTTATGCCTACAAATCAATCAATGAGAAATCGTGTTGCAAAAATGAAGCTTATCCCTGTTCATGAGCTTATTGACGGAAAAAAGCTGCTTTTTGTAGATGATAGCATTGTAAGAGGAACTCAGATGCGTGAAACAGTTGAATTTTTATATGAAAATGGCGCTAAGGAAATACATATGAGATCAGCATGTCCTCCTATCATGTACAGCTGTAAATACCTGAATTTCTCAAGAAGCACATCAGAGCTTGAGCTTATCGCAAGACAGATCATTGATGAACACGAAGGTGCAGAAGGCGTTAAATATATACATGAATACAGCGATTCAAGAACTGAAAGAGGAAAGCTTTTAAGAGATGCTATATGCAAAAAGCTGAAGCTTACTTCTCTTGAATTTCAATCTCTTGAAGGCACTGAGAGAGCAGTAGGTCTTCCTGAATGCAAGCTTTGTTCGTATTGCTGGAGTGGAAAAGAATAATATTAATTCGTTTATTTAATTAAAAATCATAAATAAGGAGCAGATAAATGAAGAGTTTTTCAGAAAGCTATAAAAATGCCGGAGTTGACGTTACAGCTGGATATAAGGCTGTAGAGCTTATGAAGGAGCATGTTAAAAGAACTTCAACAAAGGGTGTGCTATCTGGTATCGGAGGGTTTGGCGGACTTTTTGAACCTGATCTGACGGGAATTAAAAAACCTGTGTTTGTTTCGGGCACGGACGGAGTCGGCACTAAGCTTAAAATAGCTTTTTTAATGGATAAGCATAATACGATCGGTATCGACTGCGTTGCTATGTGTGTAAACGATATTATATGCTGCGGTGCAAAGCCTCAGTTTTTCCTTGATTATATTGCTGTCGGCAAAAATTATCCCGAAAGAGTTGCCGAAATTGTTTCAGGTATAGCTGACGGCTGCGTACAGTCAGACTGTGCGCTGGTAGGAGGAGAAACCGCTGAAATGCCTGGATTTTATCCTGTGGACGAATATGATGTGGCAGGTTTTTCCGTAGGTGTTGTGGATAAGGATAAAATTTTAAAACCAGATACTCAGAAACCGGGAGATATACTTATAGGCATTAAATCAAGCGGTGTTCATTCAAACGGATTTTCTTTGGTAAGAAAGGTTTTTACTGTAAACGAACAGACATTGGCAAGACATTATTCGGAGCTTGGTTCGACTTTGGGCGATTGTTTGCTTACTCCTACTAAAATATACGTTAAGCCCATTCTGACGCTTCTTGAAAAAATTAATGTAAAAGCAATTTCACATATTACCGGCGGTGGATTTTATGAAAATATCCCACGTTCTCTGCCTGACGGAATTTCTGCAAAAATTTCTAAAAATGATGTACAGATACTTCCAATATTCGATCTTATCGCTCAAACGGGAAATATTCCTGAAAGAGATATGTTTAATACCTTCAATATGGGAGTTGGTATGACTGTTGCCGTTGATAAAAATGAGGCTGACAAGGCGGTTGAGATACTTAACACAGCAGGCGCTGAAGCTTATATTCTCGGCGAGCTCGTTGAAAGCGATGATGGCGTAATTATTTGTTAAGAGAGGTAATCAATTGAAAAATATAGTTGTTTTGGTCTCAGGAGGCGGAACAAATCTTCAGGCGCTTATAGATGCGGAAAATAACGGTATTATAAAAAACGGAAAAATATCATGTGTTGTTTCATCAAATCCTGATGCATTCGCATTGAAAAGAGCTGAAAAAAATAATATCCCGACAAAGATAGTGCCAAGAAAATCTTATGCGGATAACAAAAGCTACAGTAATGCGCTTTTAAACGTATTAAATGAAGAAAATGCCGATTTGATAGTTCTTGCCGGATTTATGACCATTCTTGACGAAAGTATCGTTAAGGCTTATCCGTATAAAATAATCAACGTTCATCCTGCGCTTATACCGTCTTTTTGCGGTCAGGGCTTTTATGGACTGAAGGTTCATGAAGCTGCGTTGGGATACGGAGTTAAGATAAGCGGAGCTACCGTTCATTTTGTAAACGAGGAAGCCGACGCAGGAGCGATAATTATTCAGAAAGCCGTAGCCGTTCAAAATGGCGATACTCCTGAAATTTTACAGAAAAGAATAATGGAAGAGGCTGAATGGAAAATACTTCCTCTTGCAGTTTCGCTGTTTTGTCAGGATAAAATAAAAATTTTCAATGATAAGGCAATGATAATCGATTAAAGGAGTTAATTATGATAAAAAAAGACATATATGCCGAGCTTAAAAATAATGCATATCCCGGAAGAGGTATTATTATCGGAAAATCAGAGAACGGAAAAAACGCTGTTACCGCATATTTTATTATGGGCAGAAGTGAAAACAGCCGTAACAGAATTTTTGTTGAAGAAGGAGAGGGCATAAAAACTCAGGCATTCGACCCTTCAAAGCTTACCGACCCACATCTTATTATTTATTCGCCGGTAAGAGTTCTCGGCAACAAAACTATTGTCACCAATGGTGACCAGACCGATACCATATACGAGCTTATGAATTCTCAGCAGACATTTGAACAGTCACTTCGTACAAGAGAATTTGAAGATGATGCACCAAACTTTACCCCAAGAATTTCCGGCATTATAAAGGTTGACGATGGAAAATTTAACTATGCAATGTCAATTTTAAAAAGCGCAAACGGCAATCCCGATTCATGCAGCAGATTTACATTTTCATATAATAATCCGTTAAACGGCGAAGGACATTTTATTCATACTTATATGGGTGATGGCAATCCTCTTCCAAGCTTTGAAGGCGAGCCTGAGCTGATAAATATCCCAGATGATATTAACGAATTTGCCGATAAATTATGGGATAGCCTTAATAATGAAAATAAAGTTTCTCTGTTTGTAAGATTTATTGATCTAGAAACGGGAAAGTATACTTCAAAAATTATAAATAAAAATTGATAGGAGAAAATTTATGTCTGAGGAAATGTTTTTAAAATATGGCTGTAATCCTAATCAGAAGCCGTCAAGAATCTATATTGAAAATGGGAAGCTACCTATTACTGTATTAAACGGTAAGCCGGGTTATATCAATTTACTGGACGCTTTTAACGGCTGGCAGCTTGTACGTGAACTTAAACAGGCAACGGGACTTTGTGCTGCAACTTCGTTTAAGCATGTTTCGCCTGCCGGAGCAGCTGTGGGAGTACCACTTGACGATACACTCAAAAAGATTTATTTTGTAGATGATCTGGGTGAACTTTCGCCTATGGCTTGCGCTTATGCAAGGGCAAGGGGCGCAGACAGAATGTCCTCATATGGTGATTTTGTTGCACTTTCGGATACCTGCGACCTGGCAACGGCAAAAATGCTTCAGCGTGAGGTTTCCGATGGTATCATAGCTCCCGATTATACTGATGAGGCTCTTGAAGTTTTAAAATCTAAAAGAAAGGGCACATATAATATTATAAAAATCGATCCTGATTACGTTCCTGAAGAAATTGAAAGAAAACAGGTTTTCGGCGTTACCTTTGAGCAGGGAAGAAATAATCTTAAACGTTATGAAAAAATGCTTGAAAATATTGTTACAGATAATTAAAACATTCCTGATTATAAAAAAAGAGACCTTCTTATCTCTTTGATAACTCT
>CAMWXM010000222.1 GCA_947178195.1 uncultured Ruminococcus sp. | reverse complement strand
TAATATAACTAAATTAACTATTAATGAATACGGAATAATTAATCCAAATTATGATACTGGCGAACGCAATGAAGATTATTCACAAATATTAATTGCCATTAGAGATGCAAAGTTTCGTCTTGACTATACATTGGATGGCTTATCTAACAAAAAAGTAATTTATTGTAAACTTCCAGATAATGTTATATATAGAGATTCCAAAACCCACTATACTGGAAATCTTGAAGATAAGTTTGAGAATTCAAATAATGAATTGGTACCTATTGGCACTTATGAAATCAATTTAAATGAAAGTAGAGAAATTATAATTACTTTCGATGATGAATATGTTGCTCAAAAAGCAAATGAGACAATTACTGGTTATATTGAATTTGTTGCAGATGTTAAAAAGACTGATAAAGATAATGCTAAAAAAGAAGAAGTTAAATTTGGAACTCAAACAGAATATGTACCTTTTGCCGATTTAAATGTAAGTAAAGCTCATGATGAAAATTTTGTATATGATGGTGAGCATAAAGATATTCCATATACAATCACGATAAATGGGGGTCAGTTAGGTACTGGTGATGGTACGTTAAATTTAACAGATACTATACGTGATTTAGAAGGCGTTGGTGATAGTGTAACTATCAACCCGGGCAGCTTTAAAATATCCATGAAAACCGGCGATAATACTGTATTGCTTGAAAATCAACCAAGTCCTGTTATTGATGATCTTACTTATACAATCACACTCCCTGAACTAAAAAAAGGTGAAGAGTATATCATTAATTATACTGTTAGAGTAGAAATGGCTGAAAGCCGTGGCAGCAGCAAAGGAATTCACATTAAAAATGTTGCTAATGTTAAAAACGAAACAGAAGATTTAGAAAAAACTGATTCTGATGAATTTCAAAAGATTACTGATATTACTTTGAATAAAAGCGGCAAACATTCAATCTTAGATAATAAGGTTGTGTGGACTGTCACTGTAAATAATCCCATGAAGGTATCGCTTAATGGATACAAAATTGAGGATTTAATGATTAATGATAGTTTTGCATGCAGTGGGAAAGAAAATTTGAGTGATGTGGGTACTTTAAGTGGTACAACATTTACATTTGATAATGTAAATGAAGAAAAATATACATTCACTTATGAAACAGATATAACACCTGAACTTTTACAAAAACTTGAAAGTAATAAACAAGATTGGGATTCATATCGTTTACAAAATGAAGCAAGCCTGAAAAAGGGTGATACACCTGTTGATTCAAAAAAGGCATCTGTTGAAATTCAGATGTTTACAGAAAGCGGAAGTAAAACGGCTCAAAATCTGAATGTTTCATACAATGATAGAAATGTTATTATTCCATGGAATGTAAGCTTATCAAATGCACCGGGTCATTTTAAAAATGGTATTATTATAGACACAATGAGTGTTAAGGATTCAGCTGATCCTTTGCATTATATGACCGAATCACAAGTGAATGAAATTGAAATTAAATATGGCGATTATTGGACTCACACTTGGGAAGAATTTTGTACATTTGATTCGAGTTTATATAGTATAACACCTATTTTTGACGATGGCAAGTGTACCTCATTTGAAATACAATTCAATTCAGAAAACGACACAAAAAAATTAATGGATAAAGTGAAAAATATTACCATTAATTACAAAACCACTGGAAGTAAAGAGGGAATGAATAATGTCGGTGATAAAAGAGAATTTGTAAATACCGCTAAATTTAACAATAAAGATTATTCTGATTCGTATACTGAAACAATTAAAGAACCATTTTTCAAGTGGGATGCAAGAAGTGAGGGCAGTGAATCAACAAATCATAAATTAAGTGAAGTAAAAGTTAGTGATCAATATAAACTTCAATGGTGTATTATAGCCAATGAACAAGGTTTCTATACTCCAAGTGATAAAGTTGTTTTAAAAGATACTTTACCAACAGAAGGCATAGTATTTGATAAAAATTCAGTAAAACTGCAAATAATGGATGACAGTGGAAAACTTAATGATTATAATAACAGTAATAATGATTTTATTTGTAGTGAATCAAATGGAGTAATAAGATTTACGATTCCCGGAAGCGTTCATAAAGGTAAAAAGTTTAGAATTGATTATGAAGTTACACTTGATAAAAATTATGTAACAAATAATACTCCAGATGCCATATTTAAAAATTTTGCTAATACTGTCAGTGAAGAAAATGGTTCTAATTCCAAGACTCAAACTCAAAATATTGAGATTTCTCCTAAGGGGAATTTAATTAAAGTTGGCTCTAAATCTGAGGATTGTCACGGAGATAAAACTGGTCTGATAGAATACAGTATTAATGTTAATCCAGATGGTGATTTACTTTCTACAGATGATTCTGGTCAAATTAAGGTATATGATAGAATAGACTTTTCACATGGTCAGTATTACGGTAATGTGGAAAAATATGTAACCTGCAAACCAATTAATATAAGAGTTTTAAGGAGTGATGGAACGGAACTTGAAAAAACAAGATGGTCTGTAGAATATGACCCAGAATATAAAAGACGTATAGATCAATGGAATATAGAGCCCAATTGTACACCTTTGCTTATATTTACAATTCCAGACGGTGAAAATTTTATAATAAAATACACATATCAATGTAGCTATAATTGTGAACCAAATGATGGAGCACAATTGGTTTGGCAAGTAAGCGATGCAAATGCATTTTACAGCGCAGATCAAATTGGCACAATGGTAAATAACGCATATATTGTTGACCAGAAAACAGAAGATGTAGGTGTAAAAATAAAAAATCAGGTTCGAATGGGATCTTTTGATAGTAATGTTAGTCCAGATTGTGAAATAGAGGACAGATATTTTCTTTATAAGTCGTCCAAGGGCGGAGCTAATGGTGAATCAAGAATAGAAAAAGTCGACAGCAAAAGCTTTGCTATTAAACTTAATGGAGCTAGATTTACTTTATCGAAATATGAAAATGACGATTGGTCATCAATTGGTGGTGATTTAGTTACTGCTCATGATGCCAATAATGGTGACGGAACTGTTGCATTTAACGAAACATTAAGTCAAAATACGCTTTACAGAATAAAGGAAACAGAAGCTCCTGAAAATTATGTTGCATCAGAAGAGTTTTATTATTTCGTTTATGATTGTGATAAGGATGAAGTTTTTAAAAACTTGCCGGATAACATAAAAAGCACCATTGATGTCTCAAAGGTTCAAGAATTAAAAGCAGGCGAAAATATCATAATCAAGAACACCAAAGTCATCGTTCTCCCCGCCACTGGTAGTGTTGGCAGCGAACCGATCATATTTATAGGAATATCAATTATGACGAGTTCAGCAATAATTTACTTCCTCAGCAAGGGGCGTAAAAGACGCACAAAGCGTTAATGAAAGCCCTTAAAAATAAAACGAACATTCGACTAAAACAAAATTTATTATGAAAGGAAATGATTTTATGAAAACTACGAAACGTTTTTTGAGCATTGTTATTATCGCTATGATGACTTTCTGCTTGAGCGCTTTTAACGTGTCGGCGGACAATTGGTCTTATACCATTACATTGCATGATAACAATACTTTATCCCCAGGGCAAGAATTTATTGCGTATAAAGTATTTGATCTTACTCAAAATGGCGGTGCTTTTTCTTATACTCCAGGTACTGATTGTATAGCCACTAATTATGGAGAAGGTTATTCCGTTGAAGATCTAACGGGTGAGACGCAAAAAGATAGCGATAAAATGTTGGCCTTTGGCAAAATCTTAGCAGGTTTAATCCAAGCTTTGCCAGGGAATAATAGTGTAAAACAATATACCAGCGAAAATAAAGTTATTACAATTTACGAAAAAGGTTATTATGCAATTTTCAGAAAAGATGCATTAACAATTAATGATGGTAGTGAAAACGCTGGAGAAAATAAAGCAAACAGCTTTGTAGCCCTTATTTCATGTCCTGAAAATAGTACTGCAACATCTAGTACTATAAATCTTAAAGAAGCCATTCCAACTCTTGATAAAAAGATTTGGCACAATGAAAATGATGCATGGGAACTTGTAGGCGATAACCAGATAGGTGATGAAGTTAATTTCCGTTTGGAAACTACAGTTCAGGATAATATGAAGTATTTTACCGATTATGATTATATTATTCATGATAATTTAGATCCTGCTTTTACATTAGATACTGGTAGCATTGAAGTTTATGTCGGCGAAAAGAAAGAGAATGTAACAACTAACAAACTAATATTAGATACTGACTATGTAGTTAAAACAACTGGTTTGTCAGATGAAGGCTGTGATTTTGAAGTTAAAGTTTTATATAGTAAATTAAGCAAATTGAATGCAGGAGACACAATTTACACATATTATAAGGCTAAACTTAATGGAAATCCTATTAAAATTTATAACACTAATAACGATGCAAATCAAAATACAGCTTGGCTTGAATATACAAATGACCCGCATGTAACAACTAATCATGGTAAAACACCTCCTAAAAAGGTTGATGACTGGACATTTATAGCAAATATTAAAAAGGTTGACTCTGATGATACAACAAAAGGTCTTAAAGGTGCTGAATTTAAAGTTTATGCTGCAGATGATGAAAATGCTGATCAAACATCATTTATGAAGTTTAGTGGTTCTAACGGTGTATATACTGTTGACCCAGATGCAACTGCAGCTGATGCTGATACTTTGACAGTTGATGACGACGGTAATTTAACAATTAAAGGTCTTGATGATGCAACAACTTATTGGTTAAGAGAAACAGTAGCTCCTGATGGATATAAAAAGCTTACGAGTGATGTGAAATTAAAATTAACGGCGTCGTATGGTAATGAGACATATACTCCAGGTGTTACTAAGCCATCTGTATCGATGAATGATGATAATATATCACCATTAGCGAAATTAGCTAATGGTCCATTAGTAAGTTTTGCAGCG
>CAMWXM010000221.1 GCA_947178195.1 uncultured Ruminococcus sp. | reverse complement strand
TCATAAGCTCCACAATATGCGAATAGCAGACAAAGCTAGGATCAACGATAATAACCTCATCACCGGGATTTATTAACGCCCTTATGGCAAGGTCGATAGCTTCGGAGCCGCCGACCGTTACGATTACCTCGTCATCGGGATTATATTTTACGCCGATTTTTTTATTTGTGTAATTGGAGATTTCATTGCGCAGCTCCGCAAGTCCTGAGTTTGCGGTGTATATTATTCTTTTCTTTTCAAGGGTATCTATAGCTTTTTTTCTTATCGACCACGGAGTTGAAAAATCAGGTTCTCCTACGCCTAAGCTTATAACTCCTTTCATGCTTGCGGCAAGATCAAAAAATTTTCTTATGCCCGAAGGCTTTATGACTTTTATCTTATCAGATAAAACCGAATTATAATCTATCATTGATATTCAAACCTCTTTCAATTTTTTACGGTGCTATCATGCTTCTTTCGTCTGCTTCTTCATCCTCAATAAAGATACCCTTTTCCTTATAGGTTTTAAGTACGAAATGAGTAGCAGTCGAAAGGACTCCTTCAATAGTAGCAAGCCGCTGGGCTACGAAAAGAGCGATTTTTTTAAAGTTCCTGCCCTTAACGGTGACTAAGAGATCGTAAGCGCCCGACATCAGTGAAACAGCTTCTACCTCGTCATACATCATAATTGTTTTTGCAAGCTCATCAAAACCGTAATCCCTTTGAGGAGTTACTTTAAGTTCAATATTGGCAATTACCATGTCCTTATCCGCACGGTTTTCATCTATAATAACGCTGTAGCCTTTAATTATCCCGTCATTTTCAAGATCTTGTATCTGCTTTTCAATATCCTCTGCCGTTGTTCCCAGCATTTCCGCAAGCTGTTCGTTTGAAAATCTGGCGTTTTGTCTTAACAGATTAATAAGTTCGTTCATTAATATCTCTCCTTTAAATTTCAATAAAATGAGGCTCATGCTTTATATAATATGCCGCCTTGTCAAAGCCTGCCTGTTTAGCGATTTCCATAGCCTGAACAATACCCGCTCCCAGATCGGCAGTGGAATGGCTGTCAGAGCCGAAGGTGATTATCCTGCCCCCCAGGTCTTTATAAAGTTTTATATATTCAGGAGGCGGAAACGTATTGCCGTACGCCTGGCGCAGTCCGGAGGTATTTATTTCGATACCCCTGCCGTTTCTGATGACCTCTGTGAATATTTCGGCGATAATGTCCCTGTATACCGAAAGGTCAACCTTTATTTTCTGCTCGCCCTCGATATATCTAAGAGCATATGTAAGATGCCCTAAAACATCAAATTTATTCTGTTTGCAAAGCTTATATATCTCCTTGAAATTTTCTTCCATAAGCTTTGGCACATCTTCTTTGGAATAATCAATAAAATAAAAATCCTCACGCCCCGGAAGCTCGTGCATAGAAGCGATTATAAAATCAATACGGCTGTCATTGCATATTATATCGGTAACTGTATCGTCTGCTGTTGCCTGTCCCAGCTCGATACCGCAGATAAGGTGAAGCCTGTCTTTGTATTCCTCTTTGGCGGCAGTTGCTTCGGCAGCGGAATTTTCATAGGCTTTTTTGTAATTGTATTCATCTTCGCCATTTTTTGAATGCCCCGGATTATAATTATCCTTCGGATAAAATCTGTTGGCTTCACAGTGGTCGGTTATAGCCATTGCGTAAAGACCAAGTTCGATTGCTTTTTCACAGCGTTCCTTTACAGTTTCATTTTCAGCGTCAAATGAATTATGAGTATGAGTATGGCAATCTGTAAGCAAAATATCACTTCCTTATTTTATTTTTTAATTAAAAGAATACTTTTCAAAGCTATAAAATCAAATACGTTCAACGATTTGTCTTTGTATACGTTAGCATTTTTAAGCTGCGCAGATCCAAGCTTTATTTTAGCCGTAAGAAATTTTGCAAGCTCTATAGCATCTGCGGTATCAACCCTTTTATCAAGGTTCACATCTCCGATAAGAAGGCTATCCGCGGTAGGTTCAGTTGGTTTTTCTTCGGTAATGGGGTAGGATTTTAAATCCGGAAGCTCGTCTAAGGTAATGCAGTATTCGCTGTTATATAATTCAATAATATTATCAACAGGATTGTTCTGTTCGCTCATAAGATAATTTTTATACCATGGGCAGAAGTAAAGCCATGCGGCTTTGTCGTTAATAAGATTTTCCAGAGACGGGATAGTATCATTTTCAGCCATAGCTACCATTTTTTTGCAGTCGGTACTCTGGACCAGGCTGTAAAATGTCGACGAGATAGAGCTTAAATTAGGAAGTCCGTCGGCAGCATTATATTTATCATATCCTACAATATCTACCACATCGTCTCCCGGATACCAGGAAGGGGAGGTAGCATAGGTATAGCTGTTCCATACCCAGATAAGATTATCCAGACCATAAACGTTTGTAAGCTGGTCGTAAAGAAGTCTGTAGAGCTTTTTACAGGGTTCAGCTCCTTCTGCGCCCCACCAGAACCATGCGCCTTCGGCTTCATGCAGAGGGCGCCACAAAACAGGCACATCAGCGTCTTTGAGCTTTTTAAGCTGTTTTGCGATCTCTTCAATGTCCGCCATCAATACTTCGTTTTCCCATGTACCTTCTTCAAGAGCCTTTGAAATACTGAATGTGGTATAATTTTCACTTGCCGATTCAACATAGAAATTACAGTCGGTGCTTCCCTTTTCGGAGGGTACGCTCCAATGCCAGACCACGGTCGCAATTCCCTTATATTCGTTTACCCATTGAATGGTTCTTTCAGCAGCATTATCGTCCCAGGTTGCATTTGAGCGGTAATTGAGAAAATCTATACCTCTTATGGCGCACATTTTACCTGTTTTTTCTTTAAGGAAATCAAATTCTTCCTCATTATCCTTTATAAAGTTTGTGGGGTCGGCATAAAGATTATAGTTATGAGAGCCGCAGTACTCCTGCTGACCAGAAATTACATGCTTTCCGTATTGGTCGCAGAGATAATTATACAGTCTTTTTGCGGAATCGGAAGCGTTGGGATTTGAGAGCTGACGTGTAGGAGAAAGACTGGAGAGCCTTTCATCAGCCGGTTTTATAACAAGATAATCTAGCATGGTATATCCCCAGTAGGCTTTAAATTCTATAGTATTTACTCCTTTTTTCAGCATTACAACTCCGCCTGATGTTTCCTCAAAGGTCAGATTATGCTGAAAGCTTACCTCTCCCTGATTTACTCCGTTAATGTTAAGATACTGAACCTTTTTGTTCGGGTCATAAGGCTCGCAGTAGCATATTGTAAGCTCGTAAAGTCCTGCTTCTTCGACTGTAACATCAATGCTTACGGTCGTTCCTTTCTGGTCAAGATACGCAAAACCGCCGTTTGAAGCGTTTGTAAGGTCAAAATCCTCTCCTGAGCCGTCCTCAGAGGTGTTGCCCTTCCAGGTCTCATTGTATATTTTTCCGCCGCTTGTTTTACCGTTTTCAAATTCATACTTTACAGCCTCCGCAGCCGATAAATAAACCGGTCTGACTGCCGATAAAACAGACACGCCTATTGCTGCCGCAGTAAGTGAAGAAAACAGCTTTTTTAATTTTTTAATATTCATTTTTACCTCCCCGATAAAATAACTTTTAAGGCAATACCATGCATATCCATGTATGCAGGTTTTTATATAAAAATAATAACACTTTTATACTGAAATGTCAATCAAATCCCTCTCTGAGCAATGATTTTCATCATTTCACCAACGTTTTTCATTGAAGAGACCTCTTTCATCTGAAAGCGCATTTTAAATTCTTCCTCTACCGCTCCGATAAGGTTTATATGCTCCAGACTGTCCCAGTCCTCTATATCTGCCGAAGTGGTATTTTCATTTATCATAATGCTGTGGTCGTCGAAAACATCTCTGAATACATTATTAAGTCTTTCATTTAAATTTTTCATTTTTCAGTCTCCATAAATATTATATTGTTTTTATTTCGGTAATCACCAGTATCAAGCTCCCATACAGTATCTTCATTTTCAGCTTGGGAAATTTTTGTAAATCCCAAATCACCAAAAAGATTTTTTACCATATTATTTTTCTTTGTTTTATAATAATAACTGATTATTTTTTCAATGCTCCGGGAGCATGCCTTTTGCACAAGAGCGTCCAACATAGCGTACTCCATATTTCTTTTCAGAACACGGCAGCTCATAAGCCACAGATCGATTTTAAGCGATCTGCCTTCAATTTTACCAATAATCACGGAAACTATTCCATTATCGCCGAATTTATCCGAAAGTCGGCCGCATAATTTTATATAGCCGTTATCAGCCGCTATTTTTTCAATTTCCGCCTGAGCATATCGCCTTGTTGTAAGATTAAACTGATTGCTTTTGTTGGTAAGCTGAGTGATCCTCTGAATATCCTGCGGCTTGAAATCTTTGATAACGGCGGTCATTTCAAGGCTTTTCAGATAGTCCTCATAGCTTTCGAATTTTTTTATTTCTGCTGTTCTCTTAGCGTTTTCTAAGTACATTTTACTGCGTTTGGTATCCTCTCCAGAAAAAGAGGTGACTTCAAAAAAACAGTTTCTGTCGATTGCTCTTATATAATTTTCAGGCTCGTTCATAAGCGGTATTGAAACTCCCTGGATACCCGAAACTATTTCTCGTTCGGCAGGGTTATCGTCGGCGAAAACAATGCTTTCTGGGAGTATTCCCATTTCCTCCGCCATAGCTGAAATGTTGGTATCTTTAGGATTCCAGTTGGCTTTGATGTTAATAAAATCCTCTGGACGGAGAATGCTGTCCGGGTGATTTAATCCGGCTATAGCGTTTTCAGAATCATTTTTTGAACATACTCCCAACAGAACGCCGATTTTTTTTAAATCGCTTAAATATTTCTGAAAGGCAAGATAGCTTTCTCCCAGAGCCGTTTCATGGCCTATTTCTATACCGTCTGCCCCATCGTCCCCGATAACCCCCTGGCTCTTATACACATCACCACGC
>CAMWXM010000220.1 GCA_947178195.1 uncultured Ruminococcus sp. | reverse complement strand
AAATAAAATTACATTGATATAAATTTGTATCTTTTAGGAGAATCCGCCACAAATATTACAGGTTATATACACAGTCGGATTTTTCGCCGCTTATTTGAAAAAAAGCTATAAAAAAGTATTTACAAATCTGGTATTTTGTGTTATTATTAATAGTGAAGTTATGTGTATTTCAAATAAGGGCTTGCCCTGAGTTATATTACATAATTCCATAACTACATAACTATAATATATATAAATCAGGAGGTCAAATCCAATGGCAAGAAAAATGAAAACCATGGACGGTAACAACGCTGCCGCTTGGGCTTCTTACCCATTTACAGAAGTTGCGGCTATATTCCCGATCACACCGTCTTCACCAATGGCTGAAGTAACAGACCAGTGGGCAGCAAAAGATAAGAAAAATTTATTCGGACAGCCTGTTCAGGTTGTTGAA
This sequence comes from uncultured Ruminococcus sp., assembly GCA_947178195.1. Classification (GTDB taxonomy): domain Bacteria; phylum Bacillota; class Clostridia; order Oscillospirales; family Ruminococcaceae; genus Porcipelethomonas. Next base: position 4,551 of record CAMWXM010000220.1, on the reverse strand, counting down.
ATGCAGTCTGAAGCCGGTGCGGCAGGCGCAGTTCACGGCTCTCTTTCAGCAGGCGCTCTTACAACGACTTACACAGCGTCACAGGGTCTTCTTCTTATGATCCCTAATATGTACAAAATCGCAGGTGAACTTATCCCTTCGGTAATCCACGTTTCAGCTCGTTGCGTATCTTCACACGCTCTTAATATTTTCGGCGACCATTCAGACGTTTATGCATGCCGTCAGACGGGTTACGCTATGCTCTGTTCTTCAAACCCTCAGGAAGTAATGGATCTGGGCGCAGTAGCTCATCTTTCAACTATCAAGGGAAGAGTTCCGTTCCTTCACTTCTTTGACGGTTTCAGAACATCTCATGAAATTCAGAAAATCGAAACATGGGACGATGAAGACTTAAAGTCAATGATAGATATGGATGCCGTTGAACGTTTCCGTAAAGAAGCTCTGAATCCTGAACACCCTGTTTTAAGAGGTACTGCTCAGAATCCTGATATCTTCTTCCAGGCAAGAGAAGCTTGTAACTCATATTACGATGCTATGCCGGCTATCGTTGAAGAATATATGGGAAAGGTAAATGAAAAGCTCGGTACAGACTATAAGCTCTTCAACTACTACGGTGCAGCAGACGCTGAACACGTTATCGTTGCTATGGGTTCTGTAAATGATACAATTGAAGAAACTATTGATTACTTAAACGCAAACGGCGGCAAGTATGGTCTTGTTAAGGTAAGACTTTACAGACCTTTCGTGGCAGATAAGCTTGTTGAAGCAATTCCTGATTCAGTAAAGAGAATTTCTGTTCTCGACAGAACAAAGGAACCCGGCTCTCTCGGCGAACCGCTTTATCTTGACGTTGTTGCAGCTCTTAAGGGCACTAAATTCAATGACGTTCCCGTATTCACAGGCAGATATGGTCTTGGTTCTAAGGATACAACTCCTGAACAGATCATCGCTGTATTTAAGAATGAATCAAAGCAGAGATTTACTATCGGTATCAAGGACGACGTTACTAACCTTTCACTTGATTCTGTTGAATGTCCTGATACAGCTCCGGCTGGTACAACATCATGTAAATTCTGGGGTCTTGGTTCAGATGGTACGGTTGGCGCTAACAAGAACTCTATAAAAATCATCGGCGACCATACAGATCTTTACGCTCAGGCTTATTTCTCATATGACTCAAAGAAATCAGGCGGTGTTACAGTTTCTCATCTCCGTTTTGGTAAGACTCCTATCAAGTCAACATACCTTATAAACAAGGCTGATTTCGTAGCTTGTCATAACCAGAGCTATATCGACAAATACGATATGGTATCAGACATCAAGCCGGGCGGTACATTCCTTCTCAATACTATCTGGGATATGGAAGGTCTTGAAAATAATCTCCCTGGTCAGGTAAAGAGATATATCGCTAAAAACAACATCAATTTCTATACACTCAACGGCGTAAAGCTTGGTGAAGAAACAGGCATGGGTACAAGAATCAACACGATCCTTCAGTCTGCATTCTTTAAGCTTGCTGACATTATTCCGTTTGAAGACGCTGTTAAATATATGAAGGACGCAGCTCAGGCTTCTTACGGCAAAAAAGGTCAGGATATCGTTGAAAAGAACTGGAACGCTATTGATGCAGGTCATCAGAATATCGTTAAAATCGACGTTCCTGCTGCTTGGGCAGATGCTGCTGATACTCAGATGGGTATGGCTGCAGTTTCATGCGATAACAAGGCTCTTGCTGATTATGTAAATAATATCCAGATTCCTTGTAACGCTCAGAAGGGTGATTCACTCCCTGTATCAACATTCAAGGATATGGCAGACGGTACGTTCCCACAGGGTTCTGCTGCTTTTGAAAAGAGAGGTATCGCAGTTAAGGTTCCTGAATGGATTCCTGAAAACTGTATTCAGTGTAACCAGTGCGCATATGTTTGTCCGCATGCTGTTATCAGACCGGTTGCACTTTCAGCTGACGAAGTTGCAAATGCTCCTGAAGGCATGAAAACAGCTGATTTTAAACCGGCTATCGGCGATCTCAAGTTCGCTATGACTGTTTCAACTCTTGACTGTACAGGCTGCGGTTCATGCGCTAACGTATGTCCTGCTAAAACAAAGGCTCTCGTTATGGAACCTCTTGCTTCACAGCTTGATGCACAGAAGGGCTTTGAATATGGACTTACAATTGATGAAAAACCAGAAGTTGCAGCTAAATTTAAGGCTACAACAGTTAAGGGTTCACAGTTTAAACAGCCTATGCTCGAATTCTCAGGCGCATGTGCAGGCTGTGGCGAAACTCCATACGCTAAGCTTATTACTCAGTTGTTCGGTGACAGAATGTACATCGCAAATGCAACAGGTTGTTCTTCAATCTGGGGCGGTAGCGCACCTTCTACACCATATACATTCAATAAAAACGGCAAAGGTCCTGCTTGGTCTAACTCACTTTTCGAGGATAATGCGGAATTTGGTTACGGTATGTTCCTCGGTCAGAAAACTCTGAGAAATAGAGTTGTAGCTAAGGTTAAGGCTCTTGCTGAAAAGGCAGAAAAAGAAGATGTAAAGGCAGCTATTGCTGAATACCTTGATACTCTTGAGGACGGAAACGCTAATACTCCTGCTACAGAAAAGCTTATTGCTGCTCTCGAAAACTGTGGTTGTGACGACGCTAAGGAAATTCTCGCTTCTAAGGACTTCCTCAGAAAGAAATCACAGTGGATCTTCGGCGGCGACGGTTGGGCTTATGATATCGGTTTCGGCGGTCTTGACCACGTAATCGCTTCAGGCGAAGATGTTAATATCTTTGTATTCGATACAGAAGTTTACTCAAATACAGGCGGTCAGTCATCTAAGGCTACTCCTACAGGCGCTATCGCTCAGTTCGCAGCAGCAGGTAAGGAAGTTAAGAAGAAAGACCTTGCTGGTATTGCAATGAGCTATGGTTATGTTTATGTTGCTCATATTGCTATGGGCGCAGACATGAACCAGTGTATCAAGGCTATTACTGAGGCTGAAGCTTATCATGGTCCTTCAATCATTATCGGTTATGCTCCATGTATCAACCACGGTATCAAGACCGGTATGGGTACTTCTATGGCAGAAGAAAAGAAGGCTGTTCAGGCTGGTTACTGGCATCTCTACAGATATAACCCACAGCTTAAAGCTGAAGGCAAGAACCCATTCCAGATGGATTCTAAGGCTCCTAATACAGATGAATATAAGAACTTCCTTATGGGCGAAGTACGTTACAACGCTCTTGCTCGTCAGAACCCTGAAAGAGCTGAAAGACTCTTTGATAAGGCTCTTGATAATGCTAAGGACAGATATGATTACCTTATTCGTCTTTCTAAGCTTTACGGCGAAGAATAATTTATGTGTTTATAATCTCGCTCTTTAAGATTATAAAAGGTCAGATGGATATTTGCAGCACATTGTAAAATATCCTGATACGACAAAACGGCAGGCTCTTACTTGAGCCTGCCGTTTTTTATCATATTATTTAATAAAATCGTACACATTATGCTGACTGTTTCTGCTTCAGCAGTTTGATTGGGAATTAGTATTACATCAATATACAATTTTGTAAATGCTGTTCAGCGTTTATCCCCTTATACAATTAGGCGGACCTGATGGCGAGATAGCTGCTTCAATGCGTTATCTTAACCAAAGGTATACAGCGCCTTACGGCGAATTAAGGGGACTTCTTACAGATATAGGCACTGAAGAATCAGAACATTAATGATAGAATCAAAGGTTAAGAATAATTTTTATTTGAAAAGGCATGTCTTTATGTTGATTGTCGGGTTTACATTTGTATTCTATTTTATTTATAATAACTTTAAGAAAATTATTTTTTATTTGAGGGGTTATATTTGGATTTTGAAGTGTAGATAATGCATTTGACAATTGAACGATTTTTTCTTCATAATTAATTGCATTGGGAATGGAGTTTTTTAACTTTTCGATTTCTGATGTAACTTTTTTTCGATTTTCTGCCAAAGCTGCATTACGTTTCAAAAAGATAGAGTTTGAATAAATGCCCTGCTCAAGCAATTCATATAATTTATCCTGTTGATTTTCAATAGTATTTAATTCTTTAGTTAGGTTTTCAAGAATATTATTTTGGATTAAAAAGGAATTGTTATCGCCATTTGAAACTTTTATTTTAAAGTCTTTGATATAATTTTTTAAAGCTCGTATTACTTCATTTTCAAATTCATCATATAATGCAGATTTGTTTTTACAATGAGTTTGATTTATGCATACGATTCGTGGGGAAGATTTGTGACTTGATTTATATACCATAGATTTTCCACATTCGCATTTTATCAAACCGGCAAATGGATTTACTATTTCATATTCTTTTTTTACTCTTGGATTTTGTCCAAAGCGTTCTTGAGCATCATTGAAAGTTTTTTCAGAGATTAATCCAGTGTGCTTTCCATCGACAATCATCCATGTACTTGGATCGGATTTTGGGCGAGTAGATACAATTTCTCCATTCTTATATTGCTTTACTGTTTTACGCCAATTCCAACGAATTTTACCTATATATACGGG
>CAMWXM010000219.1 GCA_947178195.1 uncultured Ruminococcus sp. | reverse complement strand
CTTAGGGGTTGTATAGTTACTGAAGTTAACCAGTGGAAAGAAACATTAAAAAAATGCGTATATATGCAAAACATGAACTATGAAATATATTTACTAAAGATTGGAAAGGGACCTATAAATGCAGCAAATACTTTGTCAGCATGGGAAGCTAACATCCATTTTGATTATATAATTGCTGGTGGAATTTGTGCAGGGATATATCCTAACAAGCAAAAATTTGGAGATATTATTGTTAGTGAGAGAGTACAAAATTTATGTGATCAAAAGATAGCAAATGGACGTAAAATCCAAAGAGGCGAATGTCAAGAAGCAAGTCAGTATCTTTTAGATAAAATGGCAATGGAAACATCCATACAACAAAATCGTGTGATATTTGGATTAGTACTATCAGCACCTATACTGGCAAATGATTCCCAATATATGCAGAAATTGCGTATCGACTATCCAGATGCTCGTGGATATGAAATGGAAGCTGCAAGTATTATGAATACAAAAGGCTCATGGTTAGTTGCAAAAGCAATATCAGACTGGGGAGAGGGGAAGAGCAATGTTTACCAATCCAAAGCTGCGGAATATTCATATAAATTTATTTTCGATACGATAGAGCATCAAATAATAAAATTGGGAGGGAAAAGATGAAGTATGTTATCAGCGGTCCTAGTTGTGTTGGAAAATCGTATGTAATAAATAAGTTGCAGGATGAACACGACTTTTTTGTTCCAAAACCATCAACGACTCGTAAAAAACGGGAGAATGAAATGGAAGGGCGTGACTACTTTTTTAGGGAAAAACGAGAACTGCGAAAAGAAACAAATGATCTCCAAGATGGTTATTGGGTCGTTCAGCTTGGAGGGGAAATCTATGGCTACACTCGTGAATCAATACAGGAGTTTTTTAAACATGAAAATGCAATTTTACATATAGAGTCCAGTTTGGCACTGAGATTGAAACGCGATTTTCCAGAAGTAAATCTCATATTTTTTGACTATGAGGATTTTGATAATACATTTTTTATGAGAATGCAACTACGATTGGCTGCTAGTGATGGACAAATGAGTGAGGTTGAATATAAAAGACGACTGGCTTATTCACAGAAAGAGAGGCGGTCTGCCTATTTATTTGATGTTGTATTTTGTTCAGACGATCCAGAAATGCTGCTTTACAAAATTCTCACTTATAGTTTAGTAAACACGCAACATAACGGGAGTTCTATATCAGAAGAAACAGTATATAAAATGACTTGGCAGCATTTTACAACTCATGCTGGACAGCGAATACAATATATAAATTTTTATACTGTGTTCATTGCTGCTCTATTTACTTTGGTCATCGCTTGTATAGAGAAAGGGTTGTTTCTTGAAGGAGGATTTGCTGCTATCTTTATAGTAGTATTAACAATTGTTTTTTGGCAGTTAGATTCGAGAAATAGGGACTTAGTTAAACATTCAGAACATGTGCTTAAAATTTTTGAAGATCGATTCACCTTTTCTAAAAATGAAAACTACCTTCAAAAAATCAAGTTAATATCTAATGACAGTAAAACAAAGCGTTCATTTATTTTAACACATACAAAGGTATTTCATATTCTGTTTATCATTGTTGTTCTGAGTTCTATTCTTATTGCTGGATACTGTTTTAGTCAATACGATGAAACCTGTTCAGCAAATGGCTTTACGGACTCTCCCGCAACTGAAATTCTTGAACCAATAGAGACGCAGTCAAGTATAGATGGAGAATTAGTGTTAAACGACTATACCAAATCCGAGTAATTTGTGAAATTTGGCAGACTTTGCTTTTGTTCACAAAGGAAAAATCTTTGTCAACGAATCACAGCAGCTTGACGCTGCACCCAATACGCTCCCAACATACAGGGAGCGTATTTTTATGCTCATTCTCCAAAAAATTGGACACCTGTCAAAATCTGAACCCCCAAGGTTCGGACAACGGCGGGTGTTTTGTTATAATCCTATTTCCAATGCAGTTTTACGGTTGCTCAATCTGAATTTTAAAATGGACACCAAATTCAAAACAGCTCAAAGTAGGATATCGAACATGAAAAAGGGAGGAATCCGAACTCCAGAGTCCGATTTGAAATGCGAAAAATCCGCATAATATTGGGGAGTGTCAAGATGATGTCTATTTTCAGCGTGTCACTTTTGACGTTCGCGGTACTTGGTCTCTTTCTTTAAAGGTGTTTTGTATCCATTTTGGGCGCGAGGGCTTTTTTCATGGTAAAATAGCATATAGTTGTCAATCGCTATTCTGAATGAATCTCCCCTAAAAAATTCGAACCCTTTGGTTTTGGAATTTGAGGGGGATTACTTATTAATCCTTTATACAAGCGGTTTAATACGCTTGGATTTTTTGATTGAAATCGGAGACGAAATTGTAAAAAATAAAACCGTCAAGTAAAAATTCAAAGTACCAAGATTTGAATTCCCTGTTTAAAATTTGAAGTGATATAAAGCGTTTATTCATCGGCAAATATGGTTACTGCTTCTAATGGTGTCTTGTCTCCTACCGCTCTATGTGGTATATATAAGTCGATAATGGCGCAGATGAAAAGCACCTTGTCATTGAATTTGTAATATGTAACATCAGTTACCCATACAAAAGAAAAATTGTGATTACAATGGGTACGCATAATAACTGGATTTATATAAATATTGGATGTCAAATATAAATTGAACTAATGTAAAAATCAACACAAACCAGCAGTAAGTTATTGGTAAAAACGCTGATAAAATTACACGTTGCGCTGTATTTCGACACATTACGCTTAATGTATTGAAAAATTTTCATAAATACAATTAAGACAAGCCTTTTTGAATGTCCCTCAAATGTCCAATTTTGATATTATAGCTGATAGGTTTGACATTTAAAAAATTACATAAAAATATGTTATAATTAGTCGAATGAAATCAATAAAGATTATCATTTTGGATTAATAAAGGAATTATGTGAATTTCAACATAAAAATGAGTTAGCTTTTGTGAAATAGTACAACGCCAAATGCATTCAAATTAAAAATGCATATCATGCATTAAAGTGCTTGAAATTTTAAAGGGGATTGTTAAAATTATCAATAAATTTACCGTTCATCGTCAAATTTTGACCGCTCAAGTAGTTTTGTGTTGAAATTTGGGAAATTGTGTGGTATCTTTAATGGGACATGCATGGGCAATTAATATTGTATATTATCATTTCAATTTTGTCTAATTACATGAGAAAGCAAAGGCATGATTATAGAGTGAATTCTGATTAGATACTGATTTTATTTCTTGGATGTTTTGCTGCAAGAATCTCCTTTTGCTTTGACATAGAAACATGTGTATAGATTTGTGTGGTAGTAATGGAGCTGTGCCCCAAAAGTTTTTGAATATATCTTATATCAACATCTTCTTCAAGTAAAAGTGTTGCAAAGGAGTGGCGAAACATATGTGGGGTAATGTGAATATTGCTACCCACAAGCTTTGAGTATTTGTTTATCATTTCTCTTACAGATTGCTCTGTCAGACGATGATGCAATTTATTCACAAAAAAATATCCACAGGTATGTATCTCTTTGTTAAAAAGACTTTGATAATTATCAATTGCCTTTTTGACGTCATCGTTTTCAATTTGAATAATTCGCTCTTTTGAACCTTTACCGTAAATTTTTATTGTATAATCTGTAGTACTAACAGCATCGGGAGTAAGAGAACATATTTCGGACACTCTTGCCCCTGTTGCAAAAAGTAATTCTAAAATAGCGACATTTCTTGTAGCGGATTTAATACTATATGAAGATTTGGCGGTTGATAACTCAGAATACATTGTGGATAATATTGCTTTTATTGTATCAAGAGGAATCGTTTTGGGTAGTAAGACAGGCTCTCTGAAAGATGTTTCAATTTTGTCAAAAGGGTTTGTCTCAATTATATCTTCAATCATTAAGTAATGAGTAAATGCTTTGAGAGTGGCAATTTTTCGCCGAGCTGTTTTAGGCTTAAAAGTGTTATGTAATAGTGAAATATAGCTGCATATAGATTCCCGATTAAATGAATCATGAGAATATGCTATAAATTGCTTTAAGTCAATTGAGTATGCTTTTACTGTTTTGTTATTAAGAACTTTTCGATTTTTACAGTAATTTAAAAAAGCAATACTTTGTGATGTTAAATCAAACATAAGTGTTTTCCTCCTTGAGAGTAATCACTGTTAATTATACAAGGATATATCGTTTTTTGTCAAATAGTTATCTTACTTTTGAAAAAGGAGATTTGTGCGGTGTAAAAAGTATTGTAATGTTAATATGAAAACAACACAGGATAACTTCAAATTATCGGAGGAATTATGTCTGAATTTGAAAATAGATATGTGATCAAACAGATTGAAAAATCAACTGATGACGGGTATTTAGAGGCGCTGACAATCTACAATGAGGAAACACCGCCAGGAATTTATACTAACTCAAACGAGATTACGAAATGGCTTGACAATCCTGAAGATGGTTGCCAGTTTGAAATGATTATATATGCCTTATACTTAGACAACAGAGTAATAGGCTTTGCTCAAATAACATACTTGTTAGTCCAAAAGGTAGCTATTCTTGACTACATAACACTAACCAAAGCATATCGAGTTAATTCAGCTTTTCTTGTATTTTTAAGTTTAATACAATACCATCTATCTTTGTCTGGAAGATCAATTTTATATTATATAGCAGAAATAAGTAATAAAGATGGCTGTGCTAATATTGATCGTGAAAGTGCGTTCTATAAAAGAATTGTATGTCTTGAAAGTTTTGGATATGTAAATAGCAAATATCACAACATACCTCTTGGTTTAGCAAACCATGAAGATGCATTTGAGTCGCTAATGTATATTAAAACAAATGATAATACAAAATACATCAATAAGGAAACGTTTATTGATATTGTTTCAGCAATTTGCTATGATTATTATTTAAAATGGTACTCAAAATTCTTAGAAGAAGATGAATTAAATAAA
>CAMWXM010000218.1 GCA_947178195.1 uncultured Ruminococcus sp. | reverse complement strand
CTGTATTTGGTACTCCCGGCGGGAATCGAACCCACAACGGCCCCTTAGGAGTTATCAATTATTATATGAATTTTATTAAAAATGTTAAATATCTTTCAAATCGTTTAATTTTTTTAATATGTTGCGTCCATAATGTGTACTATCTTTCGTTATTTTTATTTTTTTTCGATAACTTTTATATCAAGTTTATACCAATTTTATACCAAATCTGATTAAAAAGAGCTAAATGATGTTATATAACCTATAAGGAGATTTTTAATGTACGGTCTTCAAAATAAATTACTTGAGAAAAGTAAATCTATGCTCTTAGAATTAGTTAAAAAAGGATTTGCGCTGTTAAAAGCAGCATTAGATAAGTTTAAAATTCAGACGGAAGAAATCGACTACATAACGGCTCAAGCTGATAATGTTTTCAGTGAATATATGGAAAATGGGTTGTATGATAAAATAGATAGTGTATGTGAAGATGATTTGTTTGATAGGATTGTAGATTATTCTATTAATAGCGCCGAGTATGATATAGATGAGTATATTACTTCCTTGCTTGATGAAAGGACAGATTTTCTCGATGCAGATAGACAAGCTGTTATGTCATTTTTTCACAAAATCCGAGAAATTATAGTTGCGGCTCAGATAAGATATGGAATTAAAGATCCTGAGAATAAAGTTTTATCAAAACAAATACAAGCTGTACAGGCAAGTTTAGATGCGACTGCGAAAATCGAGGAATATAGAACTCGAAATGATTGTTTAATTGGTATTATTGCATGTAAAATCGATGATCCGCGTACACGCGAATTGAGTGAACTTCCTGAAAACTGTTTGTTGAATTTGAATCCATATATTAATTCATTCGATGATGTACAAGCAATAATAAGCAAAATAGAGAATTTTAAAAATAACTTAAATAATGTTACGACGTATAAAGTAAAATTAGCTTGTAATTATTCGTTAGCATATTTGACGGGTGCGGTTTTTACACAAAAAACATCTAACTTGGTGTTTATTAATAGAGACAATGAGTGGAGTATAGGTGAAGCCGATAAAATCCAATTAAATTGCAAGACGATTCAAAAGAATAATAGCGGCAGTATCAATGTTGCAATTACAGTGGGTACCACTAGTTACATAGATGATGATGTCCTTGTATTTATTGGGGAAGATACAGGCTTGTTTTCCATTCATTATGGTAGTCATATTCAGACTTCAGGTCAATTTAATGCAATCGGGAATGAGATTACTAAAAGATTAAAAAAGATTGCAAAAAATAACAGTGGTCCAATTAATTTATTTTATAGGGGTCCTGTAGAAATAATGTTTTTATTGGGGCAAAAGTCTAATGATTTTGGGCGATGCACAATATATGAATATGGGTTCAAAGAAAGAGATATTCAAAAAAGAACTTATGAAAAAGGTATTACATTTTAAGGAGGAATAATAATGGAATGTACAACTAAGTTTAATGATTTTATCTCGGCTATTAGTCTTACTGATAGTATGAAACAGGAGTTGCGAGCGGCTTATAAGGATTTAAAGTATAAGTTAAATAAGCATGAAATATCTAAATATATCATAGCAACATTTTTGCAAGGGAGCTTTGCGAGGGGTACTGGTGTAAGACCAATAAATAAAGACGATAAGCTTGATGTAGATCTTGTAGTCGTTACACGTTTTGATTATAAGCAAATGACTCCCATTCAAGCATTGAAAGCATTTGTTCCATTTTTGGAAGAAAACTATAAAGGTAAATATAGAATTCAAGGGCGATCGATAGGTATAAATTTGGGAAACTGTAGTATTGATTTGGTACCTACAGCATTACCTAGTAATACAGTACAAAGATTTTTAGATGAGGCATTTAATAATGCTGCTTATGAGCAGGCTTTCTTTAGAGCTGATTCCACTATTAATGCAATAAAGAAATATGCCAAAGACGATGGGGATTGGAAAAATGAACCATTAAAGATACCAGATAAAGATGCCGGTAAATGGGATGATACGCATCCAATTGCACAAATTCTTTGGACGCAAACTATGAATGCGCGAACTAATGGGGAATATATAAGAATGGTTCGAGCTTTAAAATGGTGGAAGAAAAATTATTGCAAAAATGCTGATACAATTAAGAGCTATCCATTAGAACATTTTATTGGTAATTGTTGTAGTCTTGGATATGACAACTTGGCTTCTCTTATAAGGTATACATTACAAACTATGGCTTCGTATAGTGATTCAAAACCTTATTTACCTGATCGTGGCGTTCCTCAACATGATGTTTTTGGACGTGTTAAAGAAGATGACTATGAGAACTTTATTAGAGAAATTAAAGATATAAGAGATAAGGCAAAAGACGCATTAGAAGAGAAGGATTTATATGAAAGTTCTGTAAAGTGGCGCAGTATATTTGGGCCCTGTTTCCCTACATATAATAAACCTACACCTGATAGTGATGGACCAAAATTTACTAAGCGTGAAGATTATTCCAGACCTGATAAACCCTCGAGATATGCTTAAATATGACACTTGAAGAAGCAAAAGAAGCCCGTTCGGTTATAGATTACTTTCCTGAATACAAAATACTTGATGATGTTCATTTTGAAAATGATGAATTATTAATGAAGGTAAGTATTACTATTGACAACTTTAGTAAATATGTTCCAAAAGTAAGTAATTGGTATATAGTTTTTTTGAGTTTAAAGGATATAGATTTTTACCCTTCAAAAGAAAACAGTGTTCTGGTTACTTTCCCGCATCAAGCTTGCAATACTGATTTGCCAAAATATAGTTATAGAAGTGGGAAACCCTGTTTAGATGTGCCCGAGCAGGTGCTTAATCTTCCCGACAGCTATTACCCGTACCATAACGAGTCGTTGTTTAAATGGTATTTAGAAAGAATGTTGAATTGGCTTAAATGTGCAGCTACAAATACTCTAATAAAAGCTGGAGACACCTATGAAGTTCCGATTACTGAGTTTTCGAAATATGAGTTGGTTTATAAAGAAGCAAATATTGTCGACTGGTCGAATTTTAATTACAAATCAGGATACGCATCACTAAAACTTTGGGACAATAAAAGTGTTGCATATTATGTTTTAGATAAATATTATGATAAAAACGAAACAGTGAGCCGTCAAGTTAATTGGGGGGATATAAGCAAGCAATTTGAAGCCACTAATAAAAAGGCAATATGGATTATTTGCAATAAGTTTCCTATAGAAGCGCCTTGGCAATATCCTGAAACTTGGGAGAAACTCTTGAATATATGTAAAAGTCAAAATGTAGATTTGTTCAATATGATCCTCTCACTTTTATGGAGAGATGCTAAATTTAGACATAACGATTTTTATTTATTATTAGCTTGTCCGATACCAGAAAATCATGGTGGAGAGAATAAAAGCTACTATTGGATAATGTGCGATGTTCCTTCAATATCTTTTCCGCGAAATGGATTTCGTAAGAATAGGGAAGGATTTAAATCTTATCTAAAAAATATTATTCTTAAAGGGGAAATATTATGGCACAAAACTAATAACTGGGATGATAGTGTAATAAGAACTAGAGGTATGGTACAGAAAGAATTTAGAGAATTATCGTATGCTGTTATTGGCGCTGGAGCCTTGGGTGGATTTGTATGTGAATTGTTTTCTCGACAAGGAATATCTAGAATTAAAATTATAGATGGTGATAAGCTACAAATTGGGAACTTATCTCGTCATGTTTTGTCGATAGAAGATATAGGCAAGAGGAAAGCTAAAGCTGTTGCTGAGAAATTAGCACAGAATAGTCCGTCAATTAAAATTGAATTTAAAGAAGACTATTTAAATAAGCATAATATTTCACTTTTGGATGATTGTGATGTTATTGTTGACTGTACAGGCAATAATGATGTCGTTGAATTGCTGTCTGAATATGAATTTGCAACGCCTAAACACATCTATATAGGTGCATTTACTTATGGGGCTAAAGGTTTTTCTTTCTATAAGCAATATGCGAAAAAATTAAATTCAAATTTGTTTTTTGAGAAAACTAGTGAATTTTATAATAAAAATTTGAAAGAGGTCAAAGAAGGAGATTTAATAATGGAGGGGATTGGCTGTTATCATCCGGTCTTCCCTGCATTAGATTCTGATGTTAATCTTTGGACGTCAATTTTTGTAAAAGAAATCTTTAAGGATTTAAGCAAGCCAGCATTAGGTATTATGAAAGCGTTTGAGCAATCTGCAACTGGTGCTGTTGAGATAAAAATTAATGAAATATTTTAAATATAAAAGTATTACTATCCAATTTGACGAAAAAAATATTTTAAAGTATGTAGAAAAACATCTTCGCCATAAGGATTGTGAGACTGGTGGTATAATATGTGGATATTACACGGATGATTTATCTCAGGCGACAATAACCGAATTCTGCGAACCGCCTAAAGATTCGATTTTTGGGAGATCAACTTTTTCAAGAGGGGTTGTGGGGACAGAAAAATATTTAAAAGAAAAGTGGAATAAAGGTCAATATTATTTGGGCGATTGGCATTTACATCCATATAGTAGCCCGATTGCAAGTTTCCAAGATTTAAACCAGCTAGAGATAAACTCTAATGATAAGCAACTAAAATGTCCAGAACCATTGATGGTTATTGTTGGTGGGTCAAGTAATAAAGATTTTAATGTCTACATTTTTATTGAAAGTGAAGCAAAATTATGCCAGCATTTAGATAAAAGCATACAAGATAACCACTAATAATTTGAAATGTAAAAGCCGCTTAATTTGTGTACAAATTAAGCGGCTTTTGGTGTTCCCGCTGGGAGTCGAACCCAAATCTAACCCTTAGGAGGGGTTTATTCTCTCCATTGAACTACGGAAACAAAATAAATTTTATACCAAAATTTATACCACTTTTGATTTTTTACTTTATCTTAGGATGATTTTGCCCTATACAAAACATTTTTATGTAATATTTTAGCTGCTTTAGTGGATATAACAATCCCCTATATAGTAT
>CAMWXM010000217.1 GCA_947178195.1 uncultured Ruminococcus sp. | reverse complement strand
TATCAGATGTATAGACTGTGTTGACAATATGATTTTTAACATCGTTAATGCTCAGTTAAAATCGAATATGTGTGCACCTTGACAGGAAATAGAGAATTGCAAGATAAACCAAAAATAAATGTAACTAAATTGGGGATTTAAATAATTTTTGATGACATTTTGGTGACGTTACGAGGCTGGAAACTGCCTAAAATCGACGATGCAACTCATAATTTACATATTGAAAACAAAATGGTATCTGTTTATCTGAGAAGAAATGAATATTGTAAATATAAATAGAATTTTCGATTACATTTTAGTAAAACTAGTAAGTCGAGAAATATTTAAAATTTGTAATGCAACTTATAATTTACATAAAATATTCAAAAAATATTGATTTATTAAAAAAAAGTTATTATAATAGATATTAATGAAGTATTTAAAAAAATCAGATTATACAACATAAAAATATGTGAATTGCATTGACCAGATTATCTTTCAACATCACTAATGTTCCTGGTGGAAAAAATGAAAATCAAATATGTGTTTACTTTGATGAAAAATAGAGAAATATCAAGACAAACAGAAAACAGATGAAACTAAATGGTGGAGAATTTATAATTTTTGATGACATTTTAGTGACATTATGAAGCTGAAAACCGCATAAAATCAGCAATGCAACCTATAATTTACATTTAGAAAATCAAAAATGCTGGTTTTTAAAAAGAAAATAAGTTATGATAGACATGAACAAAATGTTCAGAATGGAGGACATGCTATGACATTAGGTGACAAATTATCGAAAATACGAAAGGAAAATAATTATACACAAGAGCAGCTTGCAGATGTTCTTGGAGTATCCCGACAGGCAATCAGCAAGTGGGAAAATGATACCACATATCCTGAAACGGATAAACTGATACGCATAAGCGAATTGTTTGACTGTTCATTAGATTATCTGTTAAAGGACAAATCAGAAACAGACGATGAGACTCAAAGTGATGATGATATTATTTTGTTCAAAATACATCTTCGTGAAAGAGAAAGCGAAAAAACGCTGCTTGGTATGCCTTTGTGGCAAATCGGGAAGAACGCAAGAGGTTTTATCGCTGTTGGCTTAAACGCCCGTGGAATAATTGCAGTAGGACTGAAAGCGAGGGGGATTATATCGCTGGGAATGCTGTCCATAGGAGTAATATCATTTGGTATGCTGCCGCTGGGCTTGCTTTCCATTGGGATTTTTGCACTTGGTATTCTGGCAGCAGGCTGTTTTTCTATAGGCGTGGTTGCCGCAGGTGCGATAAGTTTAGGGATTATTTCCATTGGGGCGATTGCAATTGGTAATTTTTCCGTAGGGGCATTGTCAATCGGCAAATATTTTGCAATAGGAGATAATGCACGAGCAATGATTGCATCAGGCGATACATATGCATCAGGAAGTGTATTTCAGAAAGTCGGCGAGCTTACCACAGATGATTGCTCTGCCATAAAGGAATTACTTGATAACATTGTTCCATCTTATTTTTCCTGGGCAAAATATATTATCAAGTTATTCTTATAACATACGGTGTAAAATTAATAAAAACTGACAAATCAAATTGAAATATAACAGGAAAAAATATTCGGCTTGTGATACAATATAGTCATTCAGAAGGGCAGGGGAGCTTACATATGGAATGGATAACCGATTTACGAAAAGCTATAGAATTTATGGAAAAGCATTTGCTTGAAAATATCAGTGCGCAGGATGTTTCAGCTCATGTTTACATGTCCGATATGTATTTTCAGATGGGTTTCCGTATAATAACCGGCTGTACCATTTCGGAATATATTCGCAGCAGACGGCTTTATCTTGCAGCAGAAGAGATTGTTGCCACAGATGAAAAAATAATCGATATGGCTTTAAAATACTGTTACGATACTCCCGAAAGCTTTACAAAAGCATTTTCACGTTTTCACGGAGTATCTCCGATGCAGATGAGAAAAAATAGCTATCCGATAAAAGCTTTTCTTCCTCTGAAAATCAATATTACTGTTACTGGAGGTAGTAAAATGGACTATACTGTTAAAAAAATGGAGAAATTTAAGGTTATAGGTATTGCGAGGGAATTTTCTTTTGATAATTCCTATGAGAAAATACCAGAATTTTGGGATGAAATATGTCGTAAATTTCTTTTTTCCCTTCGTTCGGGAAATCAGCCGAAAAACGATTTTGAAAAAGCTATTGTGGATAATTCCATAGGAGAATTTGGAATTTGTTCCGACTGCGAGGACGATAAAAAGGTATTCAAGTATATGATAGCGGGAAAATATAAGGGCGGAGAAATTCCTGAGGGAATGCAGCTGTATCAGTTGCCGGAGACTGAATGGGCAATATTTGACTGTGTGGGCGCTATGCCTGATGCGCTCCAGAAGGTCAATACCAGAATATTTAAGGAATGGCTTCCGGGAAATCCTGAGTTTGAAATTTCATATAATATGAATGTTGAATGGTATAGCAATAGCGGAAAAATAACCGATGACGATTATAAAAGCAGTATCTGGATACCGGTAAAAAGAAAATAAAAAAATCTCTTTCGTGAATTTCACGTAAGAGATATTTTGAACATTTATAGTTAGTAAAAGAACATTTTGTAAAATCATGACATATATTGAATATGGGAGGGATTTTATGAAAGAAATTTTTTCTAATTTTTTTACAGTCAAAAGCTTTATAACAATTCTTCTTTCAATAGTATTTTCGGTTCTTGCGATAAAGGGCACTATTACCAGCGATCAGTTTCTTATGATATTCACGACTATCATAGCCTTTTATTTCGGAACTCAGCATAACAAGAAAGGGGATAAGTAAAAAAATGGCTGCGATTGACGGTAAAATAATATTTACAAAATCAGACTGTTATAAAGCGTCTGAAAAAATGACCCCTAAGGGAATCGTGGTACATTCCACCGGAGCAAATAATGCTAATCTGAAAAGATACGTTCAGCCTGACGATGGAAAAATCGGCTATAATGAAAATCATAACGATTTTAATAATCCCGGCTTGGATGTTTGTGTTCATGCATTTATTGGCAAAGATAAAAACGGTGATGTAAAGTGTTATCAGACCTTACCTTTTGATATATGCTGCTGGGGAGTAGGCTCAGGAAGCAAGGGAAGTTATAATTATGATCCGGCGTATATTCAGTTTGAGATGTGTGAGGATGGTCTTGAGGATAAAAAATATTGTACTGCCGTATATGATAAAGCAGTTGAATTTTGCGCATATTTATGCAAAACCTATAAATTGTCTGTAAATAGTATTGTTTCTCATCATGAAGCAGGTCAGAGAGGATACGGTTCATCACATATTGACCCTGATAACTGGTGGGGCAAGCATGGATATACTATGACTAAATTCAGAAAGGCAGTTGATGAAATGCTGAAAGAAAAGCCTATAATGGATAAAGACGGATATAAAAAGGGTTCAGGAACGATAGGAGTGCTTTCCTTAAAAGAATTGCTGCTTATTGCCAAAAAGCTTGGCATTAATAAATACGGCATGGATAAAAACAAATGGTATGGTGACGGAACAGAAAATGCGATAAATTATTTATTGTCTGAATGGGGCTATAAACCAAACGGTATAGCAGGAGAAAATTTTATAAAAAGACTTCATACTGAAATAGAAAAGAAGCTTTGACAATGCCGCACAATTCTTCTGTGCGGCATTGTCTTAATGACATTAATGCCAAAGTATATTAAGGTCAACATCTCCATTGATACCGTCTATCTGACCAAAACAGCTTGCTTGCCACATTACATATTCGCCCAAATAATCCGTTTGATCGGTATAGTGTGCAAGCCATACCGGATATTCAGTATTTTCATACCAGAAATTATTAAGAAAATTTTTGCTGCTGTAGAGCATAGATGAATATCCATATTTTCTCATTTCCGATGCAAAAAGCTCAAAAAGTTCATTTAAATCATGTATGCTCATTTCATATTGCTGAAAATTCGAGAAATCCTCCCAATCGAAAACTACCGGAAAATCAAGCTGCTGACCATTGAGCTGATTTGCAATCCATTCAGCATTTTCACAAATCTCTTCTTTGGTATTTGCAGTCGTATAGACATATACGCCTATGTCCAGACCTGCTTTTTTGGCGGCTTCCATATTGGCTTTATAGTATTCGTCTATTTCAATTTCATCGTAATAGTGACCTATACGCATTATAACGAAGCTACAGCCTGCATTTTTAACAGCTTCAAAATTAATATCACCCTGCCACCTGGAAACGTCAATTCCAAAGCTTGCATTTTCTCCCGAATATTTTTGCGTAAATTCATCAAAAGCAATACGGGTATTATTATCCTCCGGTTCAGGAATTTCATCAACAACTTCTATATTCAAGTCCCAGCTTATATTGTTGCCGGAAGAATCAGATACCTGCGCTGTAATTGGATAGATTCCGCATAAACTTGTATCAACAAAACCTTCGTAAGTAAGCTTTGGATTACTATCATAATTATCCGCAAATCCTACATACTCATTTAAATCGAAAGCAGTTCCTCTTTGAAGAATAGAGTATTCTCCGGAATTAAGTAAAACCGGCTCTGTTGTATCAACAACAGAATAGCTTACAGATTGTTTGTAGAGTTTGTTATTGTATATATATGAGATATTTGCGTTTAGCTTTCCGGTTTTGCCCGTATCAATAAATTCGTCATAATTTTTAATTTCTACATTTGATTCGACTACAAGCTCACGTACAGTTAATTTTTCATATACCTCGAAATTATCATTTGTAATAATAGTAACGCCATCGGGCGCTTTGCTGCATACTATAGCGTTATCGGATTCGAGGGCTTTAGTTACAACTTCCGTATTTTTTTCCGTAATTGCCGGGATTATATCGTCAGGTAATTCCTGGCTTATAGGATAACCGCATCCAGACATCATGCATAATCCCAGCATAAAAAATATCAGCAAACAATTTTTTCTCATCAAAACTCTCCGAATTTTAATTTTACATAAGTTAATCATTAAAAAG
>CAMWXM010000216.1 GCA_947178195.1 uncultured Ruminococcus sp. | reverse complement strand
TTAAAAGAATAGATCTGAGAAGCGTTGTTCTTAAAAGTGGTATGATTTTTCAAAGGTAACTGTGAGGAATGTGTTTTGATTTGGTTTATTTTAGGGTTAGTATTGGGAGGAACGATTGGCGTATTCGTACTCGCTTTGTGTATCGCCGCCAAAAATGGTGATGAAAAACTAAAAAAGTAATCTTCATGCGTACTGCCTGCTGAAGCAGTCAGGATTTTATATATACTTACCGACTGTGGTTGACTCCATCCCACAGGCGGTAGTTTTGATGCTATCGTTTTTTATTACTATTCTGTTACTGCTCTCTCCAAAATCATATCTGATATACACTTCGCAGCCGTAGACAGTTCATTAAAATCATGTGTGATCAGACTTATTTCCATTTCTATTGCTGGCTTGACCTCACCGATCACAAGCTCGTTTGGTATGGTTGAAAGCATAAGTCCAGATATTGCACCTGTACCATTTCCCTCTGCCACCATTTTGATCTGAGTGCTTGCCGCTTCTACAATCATTGAATGTGAAAAATCAATATTCCTGCCCCTGAGCTGTTCGGTGATAGATTCGTATGCCACACGGCATAAAATCAGATCTGAGGTCTCTTCAGATAGGTTCAGCTTTACTGAACGATCACGGTCGATAGAAACAATATGGTCTGTCATCAGATATTTATGTGCAAGACCAAAGTAAGGAGATGTGCTGATACCTATATCCGCTTTGTAATCCAGCACCATATTTTTTACACCCAGCGGATCGCTTTCAAAAAGCTCTATCTTTACATTGGAAAACTGCTTCTTGAAAACAGGAAGCACACGGGACAGAATCAGTGCAGTAGCAAGAGGAACAGAAGCCACACGAACGATACCTCCCATCATGTGATTTTCATCATAAGTCGTCTGATACAGTCTGTTTTCAAGGTCATACATCTGATTTGCGAGGACTAATATTTCTTTTCCAACATCCGTGAGTATCAGATTACTTCTTTTGTTACGAATAAATAGCTTTACATTCAGCTCCTCCTCCAGTTTTTTGATTGCCTGACTGATTGCAGGCTGCGAAACATAAAGCTTCTTTGCCGCTTCAGTCAAACTGCCCGTCTGGGCAGCGGTTATAAAGATATGCAGATTGTTGTTTAACATAACCATTTGATTATGACCTCCTAACTAAATTGATATTTGACTTTATTACTATTATACACTATAATGGATATAAAGACAAGAACAAATCAAATATTTAAACTGGAGGACACATTATGGAAAACACTGTAACCTTGAATAACGATGTTGAAATGCCAAAAATCAGTTACGGAGTATATCAGATACCGTCTGTAGTGACCGAACGCTGTGTTACAGACGCTCTTAATGTCGGCTATTGCTCTGTTGACACGGCGCAGTGTTATGGTAATGAAAAACAGGTCAGCTTGCGTTTTCTTTATCAGCAGGATATTGTTATCATTCCGAAGTCTACGCATATTGAGCGTATGAGGGAAAATCTTGATATTCTTGATTTTGAACTGACAGAAAACGAAATGAATGCACTTTATGAACTTGACCTCGGCAAGAGTATGTTCGGCTGGTGGTAAATAAGAGCTTGTTCTCATAGGTATATACGCACGTCTTTTTGGCAAATTTGTCTTATAACTGCGTTAAATTCCCTTGCAATACGCCAGTATTCCTGCAGAAATTTTCCTTGTTCTAAGCCAAATTATGCTCAAAAATCCGCACATATCTCCTATGAGAACAAGTTCTAAAGAGAGGAGCTGCGATGCAATCAAAAACAATGACGGAGGGAACTCCGTGGAAACATATACTGAAATTCTCGCTCCCTGTACTGACAGGCTCTCTTTTACAGCAGCTTTACAATACTGTTGATACGATCATCGTTGGCAAATATCTGGGTGAGGACGCACTCTCGGCAGTAGGAACAACGGGTAGCTTTGCGTTTTTGTTTCTTGCCCTTGCTACAGGATTTTCCGCAGGAAACGGTGTTGTGGTGGCGCAGCAGTATGGTGCGAAAAATGAGCAGAAGGTCAGAGCAAACGCTTCTACGGGTATTCTTTTTTTGATGATACTCGGCGTTTTATCGGCGGTTATTGCTTTCATTACGGCAAAACCTGCCTATACTTATATTCTAAATGTTGATAAAAGCATTTTAGAGTTGACGATCGAATATTTCAGATGGTATGCGATTGGATTGATATTTCAATTCGGGTATAATATCTTTTCTGCGATCCTGCGAGCTATCGGTGACAGCGCAGCAACACTTTATTTTCTGCTTATATCCTCGGTGTTGAATATCGGTCTTGACTTCCTGTTTGTGGCAGTTTTCAAGTGGGGCGTGGCAGGTGCAGCAATCGCTACGGATATTTCGCAGGCAGTTTCGTTCGTGGCAGCATATTTCTATATGTCAAAGAAATATCCACTGTTTCATTTCAGACTAAACGAATACAAGTGGGACAGCAAGCTTGTAGGCGCTACGGTTAAGGTCGGATTTCCCATATGTTTGCAGCTTATCGTAGTTTCATTTGGTCTGACTTTTATTCAGAGGGCAGTCAACGGCTTCGGCAAGACAATGACCGCTTCGTTTACCGTAGGACAGCGAATAGAAATGTATCTTAATCTGCCATGCAGTGCATTTCAGACAACGCTTGCAACATATACGGGGCAGAACATAGGTGCAGGAAAGACGGAGCGTATCAAGACAGGTGTACGACAAACGCTTTTCATTTCGCTGATTATGACAATCGTGATCTCAACGGTCGTGTGGATATTTGCAGAGAATATCATTACGCTGTTCAGTTTGAGTGAACAGGCTGCGGAATACTGCCTTGCACATCTGAGAGCTATTTCACTCATTAACATTGTGCTGTCAATGTATATCCCGATCTTTGGCGTGTTTCAAGGCTCAAATCACAGCGGTCTTCCGATGATAGTCGCAACGGGAGCGTTAGGTATGAGAGTACTTGTGACATATCTGTTCCGTTACAGCGCTTTCCTCGGTCACACTATCATCTGGTGGAACGGGATATTTGGTTTCGGAATGGGATTTATTATCACTTGGAGCTATTATTTAAGCGGAAGATGGCTGAGAAATTCAAGTCTGTCTGATGCAAACAATATCATTTAGGAGGAAATTATCATGAAAAAAACAATTTTTATCGTAGGTGCAGGAAAAGGACTTGGTACAGCTATCGGCAGAAAATTCGGTGCAAATGATTTTCGTGTTGTGCTGATGGCAAGAAATGCAGAAAACTTAAAAGCCTATGAGCAGTAGTTTCAGGCAGAGGGCATTGAGGTTTATACCAAAACTGCAGACACCGCTGATGATAACGCTATGGCAAAGACTCTGAATGAAGCCGTTGCAGAATACGGTACGCCTGATGTGTTCGCTTATAATGTAGGTGTCACAATTCCCGATTCTATGCAGGATAACGGCATTTCTGCATCTGTGCTGCGTGACCGCTATCAGGTCGATGTGGTAGGAGCATATAATTGTATTCAGCAGATTGCTACAGAGGACTTTGCAAAGAAAAATGGGAGTATCCTTGTGACAGGCGGAGGTTTGGCGATGTATCCCTCTGCTGATTATCTTCCATTATCAATGGATAAAGCGGCACTTCGTGCTATGGTGCAGGCACTTCACCCTGTTATGCAGGAAAAAGGTATTTTTCTCGGTACGCTGACCGTATGTAATGTGATTGCAGAAGGTTCAACATGTGCGCCTGATATTCTTGCAAAAAAATATTGGCAGCAATACAAGGAGCGCAAAGATTGGGAAATCGTGTGCCAATAAACAATAACGGAGGAATAAATCGTGGCAAAAATACTGATTTTGAATGGCGCTGCCCGAAAGAACGGAAATACAGCCAAATTGATCGAAGCTTTTACCGACGGTGCAAAACACTCCAATAATGAGGTACAAGAATTTTATTTGCAGAATATGAACATCAAAGGTTGTCTTGGGTGCGAAAATTGCTCTAAATCTGTTAAAGGCACATCAAATCCATGTATACAAAATGACGATATGAGGCTGATAAACGAAGCTTTTGCAATCGCTGATGTTGTTGTATTCGCTTCTCCCGTTTATTTCTGGACGATAACAGGTACACTGAAAACTGTTGCTGACAGGCTGTATGCGAAGTTAAGGAACTTAGGTTATGGGGGCTTTCCAAGAAAGAGCGTATTGCTTATGACGGCAGGCGGCTCTGATTATAGTCTGGCTGTCAGGTGGTATGAAACATTTGAGAGAAATCTCGGCTGGAAAAATCCCGGAGAGATACTCGGTACAGGGAAAAATCGTGCAGCTTTTGATCTTGATAAAGGCAAGCTGATAGTTCGTGAAACGACAGATTTACTTATTTTGGACAAGATAAAAAATCCGCTCTGCGTAATGCAGAGCGGAAGTTTATTAAGAATATAATTCCGTGGGTTGCAATGTTAAGATTACGCAAATTCACGACCTAACCAAACCATCAGAAAATGAATTCTGATAGTAAACAACTATTCACGATAAAGACATGAAGAGACTCACAATGGTTTTGCATTTCTGTTCGTCTAAGTGCTATACTCTGTTATTGTCTCCCCACTCGCACATCATATCCAGTATAGGTATCAGTGACTTTCCTCGATCTGTGAGAGAATACTCTACTTTTGGCGGTATCTGTGGATATTCTTCTCGGTGAACAAGTCCGTCCGATTCAAGCTCTTTCAGATTGTGGCTCAGTGTCTTATAGGAAATATCACCTATATATTTCTTCATCTCATTAAAGCGAACAATTCCAAATTCCATAAGAGTATAAAGTATCGTCATTTTGTATTTCTCGTTTATCAGCGATAAGGTATAGCTAAAGCCTGTACTTTCAAGAGTTTCATTTGTAATACAGCGTTTTGACATTTCCACGCTCTCCTTTAGGTAAGTATATAACCTCAATGTGAGTACTTGACATCAGTTTTATTTGTGTTATAATTATAATACAAATTAATGAAAAAGTCAACCTATGGAGGTGCTTGATGAAAATTTTTATTGCCGGAACAGGCAGAGTTGCAAAAT
>CAMWXM010000215.1 GCA_947178195.1 uncultured Ruminococcus sp. | reverse complement strand
GTATCACTGTAAGGAATAAGCTTATCAAATTTAACATAAAAGGATATTTCCGTAAGCTCCGCCGAATATGTAATTTTATAAATCGAGCCGTTTTTTACAATTTCAGGAATATTCACCGTATATTCGCTTAAAAAATCTGCAAGCTTAATTTCATTCATTTTTTTCTCCGTTTCATTCAGAACAAATCCTTAAAGCTTTTCTATTTCCTTTAAAAGCTCCGTCACTATATCCTCTTCCGGGATTTTGCGCAGTATTTCACCTTTTTTGAAAAGTACGGCGCACTTATCTCCGCCTGCGATTCCAATATCCGCTTCCTTAGCTTCTCCCGGACCGTTCACAATACAGCCCATTACCGCTACCTTGATATTTTTATCAATATTTTTCACCGCTTCTTCTACCATACACGCCGCCTTGACCAAATCGATACGGGTTCTTCCACAGGTAGGACAGGAAATTATCTCAACACCACTTCCATTTCCTACTGCTTTTAAAATATCCTTTGCAGCATATATTTCCCTTACCGGCTCGCCCGTAAGAGATACCCTTATGGTTTCACCGATACCGTCGCACAGAAGCGAGCCGATACCTGCAGCGGACTTGATTATTCCCATTCTTTCAGTTCCTGCTTCGGTAACGCCAAGGTGAAGAGGATAATCACATTTTTCTGCCGCAAGGCGATAGCAGTCAAGCATAGTTTTAACATTTGAAGATTTTATCGAAATCACAATATCGTTAAAATCAAATCTTTCAAGCAGCTCCGCATGATAAAGTGCGCTTTCAACAAGAGCCTGTGCGGTAGGCGAACCATATTTTTCAAGAATATGCTTTTCAAGGGAACCTGAATTAACACCTATTCTTATTGGTATATTTTTATTTGCACAGGTCACAGCAACCTGTTTTACTCTGTCCATATCGCCTATATTTCCGGGATTTATCCTGATTTTGTCAATACCTGCGTCTGCAGCTGCCAACGCCAGCTTATAATCAAAATGAATATCCGCAACAAGAGGAATATTTACTTTTTCCTTTATTGCTGGGATAAGCTTTACAGCTTCCATATCGGGAATAGCTGCTCTTACAATATCGCAGCCGGCTTTTTCAAGCTCTGCTGCCTGTTCTACGCTGCCGTCAATGTCGTCCGAACGCTTATTCAGCATTGACTGGATATATATTTTACCACTGCCTAAAACGCAGCTTCCGACTTTAACATTTTTAACATTTCTCATAATTTTTACCTACCCAAATAATTTCATTATATCGCTGAAAGTAATAACCACAATAAGAAGCATAATAAGTCCCAGACCAATTAAATTTACATATACCTCATGATTTGGCTTTAAAGGTTTGCGCCTGATAGCCTCTATTATCAAAAGCAGAATATGACCACCGTCAAGTCCCGGTATAGGAAGAAGATTTACTATTCCAAGATTTATTGATAAAAACATAGAAAGGCTCATAAGCGACATTGCCGATTGCTTTACATTTTCACCTGACGCCGCCGCATTTCCTATTTCATTAACTATACCCACCGGTCCAGACATATCCTGCAGACCGTATTTTCCCGATACAAGATCCTTCAACGAAAGCCATATAAGCCTTGCATTTGAAATAGTGTCTTTAACGGAGTAGCCCAGAATATTCAAAGGAGTTTTATCGAGACCTGAAATTTTAAATACAAATTTTCCGTCGTCTGTATCAAAAAGCTTGACATTTTTAATATCCACTTTTTCGCCGTTTCTATCTACTGTAACGTCAAAATTTTCAAGTCCGGCAGAAGCGACCTTATAGCTTAATTCGCCGGTAGTAAAAATCCTCATTCCGTCTACCCTTATAATGGTATCCCCTTCCTTCAGACCATTTTCGGTTATAACCGCATTATTTGTAAACTCTCCTATCCGGGTACTTGGCACGGCAGTCATCATACATGTAAGGATAACGGAAATAACAAATCCAAGAACAATATTCATAAAAGGACCGGCAAAATATAAAATAAATCTCTGCCATATAGGACGGTTGTTAAGTGATCTGACGTGAACAGGTCTATCACCAACATTTTCTCCTCCATCTATATCTACCTGCTCCCCTTCCATAGAACAAAATCCGCCAATAGGCAGTAATCTCAGAGAATATTCCGTTTCGCCGATTTCTTTTTTAATAATTTTTGGTCCCATTCCTATTGCAAAGGATACAACCTTTATATTCATAATTTTTGCGGCAATAAAATGCCCCAATTCATGAATAAAAATTATAACACCAAAAATAATGATCGCAAGTAAAATTTTAAGCATAATATCTCCTATAATATCTTATCAGTAGTTTTTAAAATTTGCTCTTTTACATTATCTCTTGCCCTGTTATCCCATTTTATCACATCTTCATATGAACCGACCTCGTGATATTCAAATTCTTCAAGAACGCTTTCAACAAGCCTGCCGATTTCCGTAAATCCTATTTTTCCATCAAGAAAATATTTTACTGCCTCTTCATTCGCTCCGTTTACCATACAAGGATAAGCGCCGCCTTTTTTTATTGCACTGATACATGCTGCCAGACATCTGAAGGTTTTATGATCCGGCTTTTCAAATGTAAGCGTTCCGTAATCGGTAAGGCTTAAAGGCTTACAGTCGCATTCCATTCTTTCGGGATACAAAAGTGCGTACTGTATGGGGATTTTCATATCCGGGCAGCCAAGCTGAGCTATTACCGAATTATCCGCATATTCTACAGCAGAATGTACAACGCTCTGACGATGAACGATTATTTCTATCTGCTCCGGTTCAAGATCAAAAAGCCATTTGGCTTCGATAAATTCCAAACCCTTATTCATAAGTGTTGCGGAATCGATAGTGATTTTATTTCCCATTCTCCAGTTAGGGTGATTCAATGCTTGCTCTATGGAAACATTTTCAAGCTCGCTTTCGGTCTTTCCGAAAAAAGGGCCTCCCGAAGCCGTCAGAAGTATTTTTTTAAGCTGCGAACGTTTATTGCCCTGGAGACATTGAAAAATAGCCGAATGCTCACTGTCCACAGGATAAATTTTAACATTTTTTTCCTTTGCAAGCTTCATAACAAGCTCGCCTCCCGCAACAAGAGTTTCCTTATTTGCAAGAGCAATGTCCTTACCTGCGCTTATAGCTTTGAGAGTCGGAAGCAATCCTACCATTCCCACAACAGAATTTAAAAGCATGCCGCTTTTGCCGTCCGAAGCAATTTCGCATAAACCTTCCATTCCGGTCAAAACTTTTATACCCTTTCCGGCAAGAAGTTCATTTAAATTATCGGCAAATTCTTCTTTATAAATACAGGCTATCTTTACATTATTTTCTATGCACTGTTTTGCAAGAAGCTCATAATTGCTGTGTGCCGCAAGAGCATATATTATAATATTATGCTTTCTTGCCACCTCAATAGACTGAGTCCCGATAGAACCTGTTGAACCTATAATAGAAATTATTTTATTCATATTTAAAGACATAATACCAGCCTTTCCCATTTTTCATAAAAAAAGGGTCGCAAAGACCCATTAGAACTTGTTCTCATAGGCTATTGCACATATCTTTTTGGCAAATTTTGCTGAATAACTGCGTTGGAATTTCTTGCAATACCCACGTATTCCCGCAAAATTCCGCCTTGTTATCAGCAGAAATTATGCGCAAAAATCTATGCACAAATCTTATGAGAACAAGTTCTTATTTATCGATAAATATTAAAAATAGTTACAAATGCATAGAGAAACGGAGCAACAAATACCACACTGTCAAAACGATCCATAAATCCGCCGTGACCTGGCATAATATTTCCGTAATCCTTTATTCCGCATTGTCTTTTAAGTACCGAAGCCGACAGATCCCCCACTGTTCCGATAACAGCAAGAAGCATTCCGAGAATGCATACCATAAAGTAATTGATATTGACGGTATAATCTGTCGTGCTGCTGAGAATTTTTGAATATATAAAATTTATCAGTATAAACAATAGTCCCGTAACAAAAATACCGCCCACAAATCCCTCTATAGTTTTTTTGGGACTTACCTCCGGACAAAGCTTATTTTTACCAAAAAAAGTACCGATAAAATATGCGCCGGAATCCGCAAGCCATGCACCGCAAAGTCCCATAATAAGATACATCAGACCGTTTACAGGATCGGCTTCATGAAGAATTATAAGCGTACTCATAGCGCCGCTTATAAGAAGTGCTGAAGCAAGAGTAAAAAACAACTTTTCAAATTTTATAGATTTATGCAGAATTATAAAATCGGTAAAGATACAAATAACAAAAATAAAGGTTGTCAGAAAGCTATATCTTGTTACAGATAAAAACTGTTGTAAAAATGCGTAAAGCATAGCCGGAAAAGACATAATATAAATTTCATGACATTTTCCAGCCTTTAAAACCTCGTAAACCATACCGGCGGAAATAAGCCCTACAGCAACATTGAGCATAAATGTATTATGCAAAAACAGAATAACGACCGCAATAACAACGCCTACGGCAGCCGAAATAATTCTGGTAGCCATAAATCAGACACCTCCAAATCTTCTGGAACGATTAGCAAATTCTGAAATTGCCATATTAAGGTCATTTGTGGAAAAATCAGGCCATAAAATATCAGTAAAATAAAATTCCGCATATGCCGACTGCCATATAAGAAAATTAGAAATTCTTTGTTCTCCGCTGGGGCGTATCATAAGGTCTACGTCCGGCACGTCCAAGGTATAAAGATACTGCTGAAACATATTTTCGGTTATATCGTCTGTGCTTATTTCACCGGATTTCACCTTTTTTGCAAGAATTTTTGCAGCATGGACAATATCGTCTCTTCCGCCATAGTTGATAGCAAGAAGCATTGTCATTTCACGTCTGTCCTTAGTATCCTCTTCAAGGTCGTTCATTTTCTTCTGAAGGTCGTCATCAAAAATCGTCTTATCCCCCAGAAAAAGAACCCTTACGTCTTCTCCGATATAATTTCTTACATCTATAATATATTCACGGAAAAGCTCGATTATAGCGTCTACCTCATCTTTGGGACGTTTCCAGTTTTCTGTTGAAAATGCGTAAAAGGAAACATTTTTTATTCCTATATCCTTGCAGTATCGGGT
>CAMWXM010000214.1 GCA_947178195.1 uncultured Ruminococcus sp. | reverse complement strand
TTCAGAAAACAGATCATTTCTTCAATATTTTCAACAGTTTCTCCCCACAACTCCGACTTATCTCGTAGCAGCCGATAATATGGCAGATTTACAGCTTCACAGGCATTTCTTATATTTACAGATGCATCGGCTGCATAAGGGTGAGTAGCATCCGCAACAGCAGAATATGACTTCTCTGCCATGAGCTCTGTCATCTGAGAAGTATCGAGTCTGCCGCAGAAACGATTCATTCCGTCCGGTAGCAATGACGCTCCGTAATCTGTAGCAACCGAAACATCGCAGTCTATATTTTTTTCCCTGCAATATTCTGCAAGCAGCCTTCCTTCTGTAGTACCTCCGAATATCAACAGCTTAAACATTGCGATAGCCTCTCGGAGTAACCATTTTTCCGTCTATTATCCTCGTTTCAGAATTACCGATAAAAACAGTTGTAAACATATCTACGTCAGTTTCACGCAGTTCAGCCAAGGTGAGAATCCTGCTTTCCTGACCTTCTCTGCCGATATTTTTCACATAACCACATACCGTATCCAAATTTCTGTATTCGAGAAAAATATCACAGGCTATTTTCAGATAGTCCACACGTTTTTTTGATGAGGGATTATAGAGTACCGTAACAAAATCTCCCTCTGCTGCACAGCGTAATCGCTTTCTGATTTTCTCCATTGGTGTAAGCAGATCGGAAAGACTTATGACTACAAAATCATGGGTCATAGGAGAGCCAAGAACAGCTCCGCCGCTGAACGCCGCAGTAACTCCCGGAACGATCTCTATATCCGTATCAGGATAATTTTTGCTTAACTCAATCGCAAGCGATGCCATTGCGTAAAGCTGTGAATCACCGCTGCAAACAATAGAAACGATTTTGTGCTGTGCTTCTTCAAGTGCAAGTTCAACTCGTTCACGCTCCTGTTTCATGCCTGTAAACGCATATTTTTTATCAGGATAAATTTTACTGACGATTTCAATGTATTTTGTGTACCCGACAATCAGCTCACTACGAAGTATCGCCTCATGTGCGGCAATGGTCATTCCCTCACGGTTTCCGGCGCCAAATCCGACTACATAAAGCTTCATAACATCTTCCTTTCAAAATCAATCGTTACAGGTATTTCAGCAGCGGCAACAGTAACCCCGTTATCTGCATATTTAGACATTACAATATTTCCGCCGCTTGCTCTCACTGCGCTTCTTTCGCAGATATTGTCAGCACCCGTTACTTTTCTGACAAAATCCGAAGCTGAAAAATCACCATCAACTTCCATAAGCTCATCTGCCATATAAAAATCAGGAGTTATACCGTACTTTTTACAAAATCCAAGCAATCCTGCCTCACTGGATTTCAGATTGACCGACGCAGCGCCGCATACCCGATTGAACTGAATATCTGCATTTTCAAGAGCCGTCATAACCGTTTTTTCAATCGTGTTCATACAAGCGCCTTTTTTGCAGCCGATACCTATAATAATATTTTTCGGAACAAGACAAAGGGTCATAGGAAAAGGCTTGACGATATTCTTCTGCCCAATATATATACCGTATTTCTGAGCTGTATCGTGGATAATATCACATGGGATATTAAGGCATTCGTATTTGCTGACAAGACCAATTTTTTCACCGTCAAGAACAGCGGCGGCTATCTGTTTAGCCATGTTATAGTCGGAAATAATCAGATTATTGGCAGCCGCAAAGCTATCGGGAGAAAACCTTCCTCCTATGTCGGTAGCAGTAGTGATAACCGCCTGAGCATCAAGAATATCTGCAAACTGTCTTGCCAATGCATTTGCGCCGCCTATATGTCCTGACAAAACAGGGATAACGAATTTTCCGCAGTCGTCTATCACAATAACCGCCGCATCGCTTAATTTTGAACGGACATAGGGCGCAGCCGTCCTCACAGCTATCCCACAGGCGCATACAAAAACAATAGCATCCGAATCTACAAAAAGTCTCTCTGCAAGCTCTGAAAGGTTACTGAAATTATCGGATTCTTTATCTGTATGCTTATGAAAACAGTAACGATGAATTTTGTGTACATCCAATTTTTCTGCTATTTTCCGTGAGATCAGCCGTCCGTTTTCTGTGAGTGAGATTACTGATATATTCATTTGCTTTTCACCTTCCGGAATTCCGTTTCAAACAATGGATCATACAGCTTTGAAAGGGAATAGAGATCACCGAGAAAATTGCCAACAGTAATCAACGCTGTCTTTCTGATGCCGTTTTTTTCCGCAGTTTCCGCCAGATCAGAGACAGTACACCGACATATTTTCTCATCATCCCAGCTTGCCTTGTACACGATAGCCGCCGGAGTTTCCGGAGGATATCCGCCTTTTATCAGTTTTTCCGAAAGCTCATTGAGCAGACCTGTGCTTAAAAAAATTACCATCGTGCTACGATGTGCTGCAAGACCTTCTATGCTTTCGCTTTCCGGCACAGGAGTACGCCCTGCCATTCGTGTAAGTATCACAGTCTGAGATACTTCCGGTAAAGTATATTCGGCTTTCAGTGCGGCGGCAGCTCCGCAGAATGAGCTCACTCCCGGACATATGTCGTATGAAATTCCAAGCTCATTCAGACGATCCATCTGCTCACGCATTGCTCCGAAAATACTCGGATCTCCGGTGTGTAGTCTTACAGTGTTTTTGCCACTTTTTTCTGCTGCTTTTATTATCGAAATGACCTCATCAAGAGTCATTTTTGCACTGTTATGTATTTCACATTCCGGATCTGAATAATTCAGAAGTTCCGGATTCACAAGCGAACCGGCATAAATTATCACATCGGCGTTTTCAAGCAGTTTTTTCCCTCTTACTGTTATTAAATCTGCTGCACCGCAGCCTGCACCTACAAAGTGTACCATTTCATTCCTCCGATATTTGTTTTATAAGACGATCAGCAACCTGCGTTTTTAAAATGAGGTCATGTTTATTTGAAAACATAACTGCACCGATTTCCGCCTCACCTCTTACTCTCGCACGCAGATAGTGTTCAGCTCGCTTAGCAAGTATTGAAAGAGTCTGCTCCGCCACACTATGCTGATAAAGAATATCCAGGGCTGCATCAGTAGTTACACATTCCACGATCTGTGACAAAATATTGTTGTTTACTCCTGCAAGCGAACTGCATGAGATCAGAGTTTCCATTCGTCCATCGGCATAGGAAGAATGGGTGTTCATTATGCCGCAGCCAAGTTTTATAAGTTTCCCGATATGTCCTATGATAAGGATGCCTTTAAATTCAAGTGATACGCCGATATCAATAGCATCGCCGATAAAATTACTACACGTAACAGTACGCTCCGACAGATTTCCTGCTTTCAGCTTTATAAATTCCTCACTGTAATTGCCAACATTATATATAATATTCCTGTATCCCTCTGATTTACGCATATTGGCTTCGGTGCGGATAGTTTCAATGATCGCAGAATTGCTCATAGGCTCAACGATCCCGGTAGTACCGATGATCGATATTCCGCCTACTATTCCCATTCGTGGATTAAAGGTTTTTTTGGCGATTTCCGTTCCCATTGGCGCTGATATAACAATCCTGAAACCGCCGCTGTATTCATAAATTTCAGCAATTTCATTTACAGCATCCGCTATCATTTTCCTCGGAACGGAATTGATTGCCGCCTCACCGACAGGCTGATCGAGTCCAGGTTTAGTAACTGTACCTATGCCTTCGCCGCCAAGAATTTTTATTCCTTTTTCTATCTTGCATACCTCAGCAAAAATTTCAATGCCGTTTGTTATATCCGGATCATCGCCGCTGTCCTTTACGACAGCACAGGAGGCTTTATTTATAGATATATTCTGTTGGCTGATATCAAGTCTTAAGGGCGTTCCCGAAGGCGTAATAATATTTGTACTTCTTATAATAATTCCACTCAGAAGCATCTCGGCAGCACATTTTGCTGCCCCTGCTGCACATGAACCTGTGGTATAACCACATCTCAGCTTTTGGGTTCCTTTGTAAATATATCTATCCTTCATATCTATACCTCGTTTGTTTCGATACTTATATTATAAATATAATCGGAGAATATGTCAATGCCTTCTATTATCACCGCATAAAAGCTGTATGCCTGACAAAAGGTTAACATAATAGAATACCGATTGGTTTATCCAAAACTATTGACAATCGTCGATTAAAATGAAAGACCGTCAACAAGGCAGATTCCACAAGAACTCTGCCTTGTTGACGGCTTTTTTGCTTTTCGACACTTTTTAACTTCAAAATTTTATATAATAATATAGGAAAATAATAAACTCGCCTGATATGCATTAGGGGCTGAGGATACAAATATGGTCGTTTTGCATAATGTGCAGAATAGCATATTTAGTACCCTAACGTTAGTGCGCCTATTTTTCAGGTAAGCAGAGTCTGTGTACATAGTATGCAGACTTTTTTTGTGTCCTTAACCTATTCATAGGAAAGGACAATCATGCTTTTGACAATAAAATGGCTGTGTATTACAGCCAAGTATTCTAATGTAATGGAAATACACAAAGAAATTGTAAAATTAAAGGAGCAGACTCATGTGCTTGCAAGGCTGAAAACTAAAGGATTTCTTGACAATGCAAAGTACCTTGAGCAGACTGCATAGCTTAATTCAAAAGTGAATAAGCTGCAGTCGGAGCTGAAGAAAATCACGCATCTTGACGATGAGGATGAAACTCTTGATCAGATAGATATGCTTATAGATTACTTTGAAAAGCAAGAAAATCCTATAACAGAATTTGATGAATCAGCGTTTGAATTTCTGATTGAGAAGATTGTAGTTATAAATCAAAATGAATTGGAATTTTATGTGATAGGCGGTCTTAAATTTAAAGAAAAAATATAACACAATATGCTCCGGACAAGTAAAATTTCGGAGCATATTTTTGTTGATTCTGATACTGGATTTTCACATAAAAATGTGGTATCCTTGTACGTTGAAAAGAGGTGAAATTATGGCGAAAAACAGAGTTATACCGTTTGGATATTGTATGAGAAACGGCGTAATCACAGTGGATTTTACAGAGTCAAAAGCTGTTATCAGAATCTTTGAAGAATATCTGAACGGTAACAGCTTACTGCAAATCGCAAAGCTGATGGAATCTGAAAGAATCAGGTACAGCGAGGAGTCAGAGCATTGGAATAAAAATATGATCAAGCGGATAA
>CAMWXM010000213.1 GCA_947178195.1 uncultured Ruminococcus sp. | reverse complement strand
TATTAACGGGGACGGCGATTTCCCTATTGACAAGGTTAAGACCAAAATCATGACTTATCTTTTTGGCGGCTTCAAACTGCGAGATACCGAACAGCTTTGCAACGAAACCCGTGCAGTCGCCCGTTGCCACGCAGCCAAAGCAGTAAAAATGGTCGTCATAAACTTTAAGGCTCGGCGTTCTTTCCTCATGGAACGGACAACACGCCATTCCCGAACGGTTTATCTGTAAGCCATAAAACCTTGCAACCTCAGGCATATACATCCTGTCCCGTATCTCCTTGAAAATATCCGTATGCTGTCACACCCTCTCGTTTTTCATACTTAAAAAGACTTTTCGGCGATATATCCGTCAGCGGCGAAACTGATTGACAAAATAAAAAATGCCCTTTCATAAGTAAGGACATTTTTTAGATGGTTTTCCCACAGTTATCAAAAGTTTGTAAGATGTTACAAAATTATATAACATATTTTTATATTTCATACTATAATGATAATGCCGCCCTCAAAACATCAGAGAGCGGCATTGATTTTACAGTTTGCTTATATCAATTTCTTTCCTTTCTTCAAAAATCTCCAGTTCAGGGTCGTCAATCGGAACATCTTTTGCATATGTTAAGCCGAATTTATCAACGTTAAAAACATAAAAACCCATTTCAATAAGAGTATCTCGGATTTCACGGTCTCTTTCAGAATGACTTGAGATCATTTGCGTATGAAGCAAAGTAAGCATATTATCAGATTTTTTTCCATGAATATAAAGCTTAAATCCTTTATAATTGGCATACGGTGTGATTTCATATGCTTCCGTTATTTCACTCTTGTAGACTTCTTTTTCACAGGTAAAAAATTGACGACGATGCATATACTCTTCACTATATGATAATATAAATCCATTTTGTAAATCCTCCCTATTGTGAGAAAGTAAAAGAATTACATTTTCATTATCTAATACGCCGTTGTATATTTGATATTCATTACCGTTGTGAATTGTATATCTTCCACGTTTCATTTATTCTATATCCTCCAGCCTTACAAAACATCCATTTATACTTTTGTCCTTTGGATTTACTTGTTTACTATCATAAATTGCCAGCAAAATTTCATCACCATCTTGTGTAACTATGTAGAGTTCCGCCCCATCTAAAACATTAGCAGGAGAAGAAAATGTATACTCAGGAGTAATGCAATTTGTATCTAAACCTCCTGCAAATCCATTGCCTGTAAATGGCAATGTCTGAGTTTCACTTCCTCCAAAGCCTATTCCGTATGGAATTTCTAAATTATTAACAGCTTTGGATTTAAACCTAATTACTCCGAGATAATCATCTGTTTCGGGGAAAAATCTTGGTGGTTCATAGCTTAAACCCAAATTAGTATAATAATCCATATACTTTGTACAATTTGCTACATCATCTGCTTTGGTAACAAAACCTCTGACTTGATAATAATCTCCAGACAAATATTTTTCGACATCGCTTGAAGGTATCACTTTTGACATCAATGTATTTTCAGTAGGAGCTGCAATGGCATTTCTAATAGACTGCATTTTATCTATCATTTCCTTAGACAGTATAGGGTCTTGATGATTTATTTTTCTCAACCTCAAAAACTCATCATATGATAGATTTTCTTTATTTAATGCAGTTATTAAGCCACGGTTTGCAAAGCTGTTGCTGTGTGCAAATGATGTTCCATATCTTGAATAATTATACTGTTTGGAAACTCTTGTTAAAAGTGCTTTCAGAGCGCCCTCACCTTTTTGGCTCTCCTCAATCATACACTTTACAAAGTATTCACCACGTTGCCCCACATATTTTAGTATATCATCAGAATATTGCGGATATGCGGAAAATGCCTTAATAAACTTTGAAGTATACTTATTGGAATATGTAATGAATTCGTCAAAATGCTTATTGATAGCCGTTGTAGTAGCTTTATTGTTGGCAGATAAGCGTTCTACTAAATCATCTGCATCAATATCAAACTTATCAAAAATTTTTATAAATTCGGATCTATGCTTCTTATCAATCATATTGAATATTTTATCAAATTCATCGTGATTAGCAGGACGAAGTCTCATTGTAAATGTTTCATTTTCTAACTTATACGCTCTCATTGACTTCAACTCAGCATAATTACCGTCATATACACCCTCTCTGAACTTAATATCACTAAGCTCATCAAAGACTTCTGTTTCAATACTCCCAGCAGCGCAGCCCTTCATTATCTTTGCTATTGATATATCTAAAAAAAGAGCAAACAAGGCTTCACCACATACTTCGCCACGACTCTCTGCTGTTCCCTCAAATAGTCTATCATTTATATCAAGAACGATATATTCAGCACCTACATTAATATTAGTTGAAACAAAACTTTTAAGTTCTGATATAAAGGAGCTATTTGGATATTCGTGTCGATACCATGTAACGTATTCAATATACTCAACATTTGTTGTCATCAGAGCACATCTTATATTATCTATTGATATATAATGTACAAATCGACAAGCTGACTTGTAAAATGAATCAAATGCGCTTGAACCAAAATCAGCTGTGCTGCCTACTATTTCATTTCCGTCAAAAAGACCTATCACCTCAAACAATTCATTTAAAGCAAATTTTTCATTAATGCTTTCTTCAAACTTCTGATTTTTCAAATATTGTTGCTGATTAATTTGATCAGAATAAGCTTTCACAGCCTTATATGATGGATCATTTTCAAGTAATGGCGAAGCAATCGCTTTTCTGTGACTATCTGCCGCCTGATAAGCCATTACAACTATTTCATCGCTTATCACGTTAGATGGTGCTGCAAAGTACACAACATCGTTACCAACATAAACAGATGCTAAACAATCGCAATAATTTTCTTCTTCATCAAGTCCCGAAGCAATAAGTATCCAATCTTCATAACTTATATCATTCGTTTTCAAAATATAATCACTTACAAAATCGGAATCCGCTAAATTTGAAATCCTTTTTGTACATATATAGCAATCATCTGATATACGAACAATTTGTGTATATTCAACAACATTATTTATAATAAGCTGCTTAAAAAATTCTGGTATTTCCGTCTGATAAAATGGTGCATTATCAACATTATCATTTAACCCATCGCCATCAGTATCTTTCATCTGAGGATTCGATATAATCGGAAGAACGGGCATTTGCCAAAATTCCGAATCCACGTTATGTCCGTATTGTTCTGCAAAATGCTCTCTAAATTCTGTAATTTCTCCCCTTGAATACATGTCCTTAAAGACTTCATTAGTCATCTCATTCACAGTAGGAAGAACCAGTTTGCCGTTTTCAAAGTTAATTATTTGATTCTCAGGTAATTCACCCACACCTTTAAATATTTTTATTTCCTGAAAGTCCCACAATCCGTCGCCGTCGGTATCAGCACAATCTACAAGATCATCTTCATCATATACTGAATCATCATAAATGTACTTGTGACCATACTTTATTGCATTTTCGATATATTTTTCGGTTATAGGTTTTTTTAGATTAACATAATCGAAATTAGTAGCAATAAGTATTTTATATAAGTTTACATTCTCTGGAACTTCATTGTAGATATGCTCTAAACATTGATTTACAACCTCTTCATTAATTTCGACAATAATCCCTTTTGTTTTATTTGAAAGCTCGTATGCATAAGAGTTAGTCTGATTTTCAACCTCTGCATATGCATTAGTAATTGTGCTAAAATCAATATCGAGACCTTCTCTTTCAATAAGCTCGAGTATTTTTTTACCATAATCATCATTGTAACTTTCTGATGGCTTATCAAGATAATTAAAAACGAGGTTGTCGTCTACATCTTTAAACCTTGGATTATAAAATACAAAACAATATTCTGGACGCTTGGCAGATTCTTCGCTAATCTTATGCGATGCAGTTAAAAAATCTATACAATCTGACAAAATAACCATAT
The DNA here is from genome assembly GCA_947178195.1 of uncultured Ruminococcus sp. Classification (GTDB taxonomy): domain Bacteria; phylum Bacillota; class Clostridia; order Oscillospirales; family Ruminococcaceae; genus Porcipelethomonas. The sequence continues at coordinate 1,230 of CAMWXM010000213.1, read as the reverse complement.
TGTTTCCACTTAAATTTTTATTTTTAACATTTATAAGCATTTTTTCGAGATTTTCTATATTATTTGCTCGTCCATATGGTGACATCTGAGTATTTCCTGTACCATTAAGACCATATAAACAAATTGTTACATCGCTTGAATTATTAAAAATTGCTTCGGAAATATCTTTTATTTCTTTTTTTATACCATTTAACTGTTCATCGCTGTAAGATACTTCATCAATAACAAACACAACATCAAAATGATTTTTATACTTTCCTTCATTTTCAACTAATTGTGTTTTGGCAGTAGCGATTTCGCGGCTATTTAAAGAAAAACTTGCTTTTTCAAAGTTTACAGCAACAGCCGCACCTTGCCCACTATCTTTTTCAAAAACAGAATCACACTGTTCAATTCCAAGATTTTGAAAGAATAATTCCATGTCAATAAGACAATATGTGCCTACTCTGTCAGTAGTTGTATATACTACATTATTCACCTCGTCATAGTTTGTTTTGACGGGAAGCAGCATATTTACGTCTTCAAAGAACAAAAAAACAGTAAGTCGTTTAATTCCGTCAAATCCGTCATTTTCAGCAGCATATGTGCCAAGAGTGTTGCCAACGATTGAATTATCCAACTCAAATTTTACGGTAACTTCCTCAACCGTCAGTCCGTCCGTGTAAACAAATTCAGGGGCAACGCCAATAATTGCAGAATTTTCGATAGCATTTGAGTAACTGCTTTCACGAGCATAAACGTTATTCTCCGCAACGCCTGCCGCTTTCATTTCAAGTGAAACATTAAAAGGAGTATCGTTATTGTCATTTATAGCAGATAAGACATCAGAATCCGCAGAAACTACCTGTACAAAAGTCTGCTCGTTATCAGACGTTCCATTGGTAGCAGTACTATTAGGATTAAGTCCGAGAGTAATTTCGTCACCGTCGGAAATTCCGTCGCCGTCTGTATCATATTTAAGAGGGTCAGTTCCGTGAGTATTTATCTCTGCGCCGTCACTCAGACCGTCACCGTCAGTATCGGCATTATTCGGATCTGTTCCCAATTCGCATTCTTTTGCATTTGTAAGTCCGTCCTTATCGAAATCTTCATCGCCGTCATTTACGCCGTTATCATCGCTGTCGACTTTAAGCGGGTCAGTTCCGAGATATAATACCTCGTAACCGTCGGAAAGTCCGTCACCGTCCGTATCGACTTTGTTTTTGTCAGTACCGAGGATTTCCTCATAAT
>CAMWXM010000212.1 GCA_947178195.1 uncultured Ruminococcus sp. | reverse complement strand
GTTTGAAACAGCGTAATTATGTGCTATTGAATCCTCACGGCATTAAATTGTTACATCGTTACAGCCGGAAAATGCACCTTTATTAATGGTTTTTACATTATCCCATATAACTATATTTTTTAGATTGGTGCATTCAGCAAATGTATATTTTTCCAATTCAGTTGTGCTGTCCGGTATTGCTATGTTTGTTAAACCGCAGCATTTGTAAAATGCTGCACCTTTTATTATGACACTGTTTGATATTTCGGTTACATTGGCTGCTGCATCCGGAAAAAGTACTAGCTTCTATTACACTTACATTTAATCCGTCAATTTTATTGGGAATTACAACTTTATCCGCTGATTTATCACAATCTGAAATTATAATGTAATCATATTTTCCATCATCGTTTTCATCAACCTTTCGGTAATAAAGATAGTCGCCGTATTTTTCTGATACCGCATCCACTTTAAAAGACATATGTATATTTGACATTGAAATATTGGACATGCACAATGCCAATGTTAAAATAATACTTGTAAGTCTTTTAACGATTTTCATTTTGTTCTCCCTTCATATTTAAGGTAAAGATTATTAAGGCAGTAGAATCTTTGTGTGGTATTGCCTTAAATATATTATATAGCATTAATTATGCTTTGTCAAATTTTGTTCAGAAAAAACAGCCTATCTGCAAAATATGCAGACAGGCTGTTTATAATATTATTATAGATTATTTATTTACAGATCTTTTTACATAAGTTGTGTGGAGAATTTCATGAGCCTTATGGCTGCCCGGTTCACCGAGATAGTTTTCATAAACTTCCTTGATAACAGGGTTTTCATGAGATTTTCTGATAGGTCTACTTTCGTCAAGATCATACAGAACTTTTGCTCTGAGAGCTCTGATATCCGTAAAGTTTCTTACGCTTGCAGGCTGCTGAGGCTGACCGCCACCGTTTACGCAACCGCCGGGACAACCCATAATTTCAATAAAATGATAATCAGCTTCGCCGTTTTTAACCTTATTAAGAAGCTCTCTTGCGTTAGCAAGACCGCTTGCAACTGCAACCTTAATGTCCTTACCAGCAACATTATAAATTGCTTCTTTAATACCTTCTGTACCACGAACTTCCTTAAAGTCAAGGCTCTTGAGCTCTTCGCCAGTAAGCTTTTCAACAGCAGTTCTGAGAGCAGCTTCCATAACGCCGCCTGTTGCACCAAAGATAACGCCTGCGCCTGTTGATACTCCAAGCGGATCGTCAAAGCCTTCGTCAGGAAGAGCGTTAAACTGGATTCCAGCACGTTCAATCATTCTTGCAAGCTCTCTTGTTGTGATAGCGTAATCAACATCAGGAACGCCTGCTGCAGCTTGGTCGTCACGACCTATTTCAAACTTTTTAGCAGTACAAGGCATAACACTTACGCTGACGATTTTTTTCGGATCGATGCCCATTTTTTCTGCATAGTAAGTTTTAGTAATTGCACCGAACATCTGCTGAGGTGATTTGCAGCTTGAAAGATTTTCTGTCATTTCAGGGAAGTAGTGTTCGCAGTATTTGACCCAACCAGGTGAACATGAAGTAATGAGCGGAAGCTTTCCGCCATTCTGAACTCTGTCGAGAAATTCATGAGCTTCTTCCATAATAGTAAGGTCAGCAGAAAAGTTTGTATCGAATACCTTGTCGAAACCAAGTCTTCTCATAGCAGCAGCCAGTTTACCTTCAACATCTGTGCCGATAGGCATACCGAAAGCTTCACCGAGAGCTGCTCTTACAGCAGGAGCAGCCTGAACAACTACATGTTTTTCAGGGTCAGCAATAGCTTCAAAGATTTCCTTTGTGCTGTCCTTTTCAGATATAGCGCCAACAGGGCACACAGCAATACACTGTCCGCAGGATACGCAGCTTGTTTCACCAAGACCCATATCGAATGCGCTCTGTATAACCGTATTGAATCCACGTTCGTTTGCACCGATAACGCCGATTCCCTGAACCTTTTCACAGACAGCAGTACAGCGTCTGCAAAGAATACATTTATTGTTATCACGATACATATGAGCCGCAGAATTATCGATCTCATATTCGTTCATAACGCCGTCATAGAAATTAACGTCCTCTATTCCTAAGTCTCTCGAAAGCTTGGAAAGCTCGCAGTTATTGCTTCTTACGCATGAAAGACATTTCTTTTCATGGTTAGAAAGAATAAGCTGAACGGTTTTCTTTCTTGATTCGATTACCTTAGGAGAATTGGTGAGAACCTCCATACCCTCGCTTACAGGATATACGCATGAAGCTACTATTCTGAAGCCTCTGCCTTCATTTGCCTCAACAACGCAGATACGGCATGCGCCGATCTCATTAATGTCTTTCAGATAGCAAAGAGTAGGGATATCTATATTTGCCATGCGGGCAGCTTCAAGGATTGTTGAGCCCTTTGGTACGGAAACTTCCATACCGTTTATTTTAAGATTAATATTTTCCATTTCAGTTCCTCCGCTTATTTCTTGCTTATAGCCTTGAACTTACACTGTGACATACAAGCTCCGCACTTAACGCACTTTTCAGTGTCGATAGCCATTGACGGCAGCTTGTGTCCCTCAGGCGTATAATCAGTCTTTGAGATTGCCGACGCCGGACACTGTCTTGCGCACATGCCGCAGCCTATACACTTTTCAGCGTCAATTTCAAAACTGAGAAGGTCCTTACATACGCCGGCAGGACATTTTTTGTCAACAACATGAGCTACATACTCATCTCTAAAGTAACGGAGCGTTGATAAAACAGGGTTTGGAGCTGTTTGTCCGAGACCGCAGAGTGAATTAGCCTTTATGTAATAACAAAGCTCTTCAAGCTTGTCGATATCTTCAAGAGTGCCCTGACCTTTTGTGATCTTATCGAGCATTTCATACATTCTCTTTGTACCGATACGGCAAGGAGTACATTTACCGCAGGATTCATCTACAGTAAATTCAAGGAAGAACTTAGCGATGTCAACCATACAGTTATCTTCGTCCATAACGATAAGTCCGCCTGAACCCATCATTGAACCAATGTTGATAAGGTTATCATAGTCTATTTCAATATCCATGTGGTCAGCAGGAATACATCCGCCGGAAGGTCCGCCTGTCTGAGCAGCCTTAAATTTCTTTCCGTTAGGAATACCTCCGCCGATCTCTTCAATAACTTCACGGAGAGTAGTACCCATAGGAACTTCAACAAGACCTGTATTGTTAATTTTACCGCCGAGAGCGAATACCTTAGTACCCTTTGATTTTTCAGTACCCATAGAAGCAAACCATTCAGCACCTTTTAAGATGATCTGAGGAATGTTTGCATATGTCTCAACGTTATTTAAAATTGTTGGTTTCTGGAACAGACCTTTTTCTGCCGGGAACGGAGGACGTGGCCTTGGTTCGCCTCTGTTGCCTTCGATAGAGGTCATAAGAGCAGTTTCTTCGCCGCATACGAATGCGCCTGCGCCAAGTCTCAGGTCAATATCAAAGCTGAAATCAGTGCCGAAAATATTCTGACCCAGCATGCCCTTTTCACGAGCCTGCTTGATAGCGATATTAAGTCTGTCAACAGCGATAGGGTATTCAGCACGAACATAGATATAGCCCTGCTTTGCGACGATAGCATAGCCTGCGATAGACATAGCTTCAAGAACTACATGAGGATCGCCTTCGAGTACGGAACGATCCATAAATGCGCCCGGGTCGCCTTCATCGGCGTTACAGCAAACATATTTCATATCAGCATCGGGAACAATATTTTTAGCAAGCTTCCATTTCATACCAGTAGGGAAGCCGCCGCCGCCTCTTCCTCTGAGACCACTGTCGAGGATAGTCTGGATAACTTCGTCCTGAGACATAGAAGTAAGAACTTTACCCAGAGCCTCATAACCGCCTCTTCCGATGTATTCATCAATGCATTCAGGGTTGATAACGCCGCAGTTTCTGAGCGCAACTCTCTTCTGCTTTTTATAGAATGCAGTTTCGTCAAGAGCCTTTATTTCATCGCCGTTTACCGTTTCATCATAGAGGAATTCCTTAACAGGATTGCCGCCGATAAGATGTTCATCAACGATTCTCGGAATTTCATCTACATCTACTCTTGAGTAGAAGGTACCTTCCGGATAAACGATCATAATAGGACCTAATGCACAAAGACCAAAGCAACCGGTTTTAACAACCTGGATTTTATCTGTAAGACCTTTTGAGCTGAGTTCGTCGTTAAGTTTATCTATAATTGCTCCTGAATTTGAAGAGGTACAGCCTGTACCGCCGCAAACAAGAACATGCTTTTCATATTTTGAAGAAGCCGCTTCGCCGTGAGATCTTAATGCGACCTCTCCCTGCATAGCCTCTCTGATAACCTTGAGTTCTTCAAGAGTTTTCATAAATTAACCTCCTAATGGTTTTGTTATTTGGAATCAATCTGCATATTTTGCAAGAATATTGTCAACATCGTCAACTGTAAGACGTCCGTATACTTCATCGTTTACAGTAAGTACCGGTGCAAGTCCGCAGGCGCCTATACAGCGGCATGCTTCAAGTGAAAATTTTCCGTCAGGAGTACATTCGCCGCCAGCAATACCTAACTTTTCCTGAAGCTTGTCATAAATGTCGCCCGAACCTTTTACATAGCAAGCGGTACCGAGACATACTGAAATCTGATACTGACCCTTCGGATACAGCGAGAACTGGGAATAAAATGTTACAACGCCGTAAACCTTTTCAAGCGGGATATTCATTTCATTTGAAATAATTGTCTGAACTTCAATAGGAAGATAGCCGTAAATTTCCTGTGCTTTCTGGAGAACAGGCATAAGCGCACCTTTATCATCCTTTTTGTCAGCAATTACCTTTAAAAGCTCTGCTTCCTGCTCGGCAGTACCCTTAAAAGGAACTGTGTTTTTAGTTTTACTCATTATTGGACCTCCTTAATATGATAAAGTATACATAATAATCTTATTCTGCATACTTCTTGTTAAAATTATAACTCATGACAGAATATTTCTGTCATGTAAGACAGCGAAAAATGTAATATATTTAGTGTACAGAACTTTCAAAATGTACTGTGCAGTGTCTTACATTTGTTCTTGTTCATGAAAAAAGCGTGGCAATCATCTTATCTGAACATCATTAATATCACTTATTTTAACATATTTTCAAAAAAAAATCCATACATTATAT
>CAMWXM010000211.1 GCA_947178195.1 uncultured Ruminococcus sp. | reverse complement strand
GCCCCTGCAGCCGGTTTGTTCACGGTAATCGCATTTATTGCATAAAATTCCGCATCTCGATTCAATCATAATTTTTATCTCCTATATTTTCTTTTTTAATGAAAGAAAAGCACAGTAATGAAGAATTGTGAAATTTTCTTCTGAAATTTCACTAAGCATTTTCATGTGCTCGCATTCAAATTCATTGATTTTATCCTCTGTTAATTCAGCGCCGACCCCACGGCATGATTTAATACGTCCGTTCCAGCTTTCACGGGTAAAGGGTACTTTCACGTCAAAAATATCGTTGTACTCCGTATCAAAGTAATCATCATAGATTTCAGGAAGCTGGATTTTACGTCTGTAATCGCCGTATCCGCTCCAATCCGGATTATATTTTCTAATCAGCTTTTCACTCATCTGCGCAATAATATCCTCGTCTGGAAGATACCCCATGTAAAATATACCCAGCTTTCCGTTAGCCGTAAGCCATTCATACGCTTTAGGCGCAAATATTTTATGATCAAGATAAAACCAACATTGGCATGCCGTAATGCAATCAAAAGAATTATTATTAAAATCAAGGCTTGAATCTGAACCGACTATATATTTTATTTTTATACCGTCACGTTTTGATATTTCTCTTGCATATTTTATTTGATTTTCAGATATATCCGCAGCCGTTATATCTGCGCCGTATTTATACATATTTCTTGGAACAACTCCCGAACCTGTGCCAATATCAAAGACCTTTTGCAATTTATGATAATAGCCCAGATCATATATTTTATTATAAAACTTTTCCGGATAAATATCTCTGTATTTTGCATAATCAGCGGCAATCTGTCCAAAATCAAAATTATTTCCGTTGTCAATTTTTTCCATGAGCAGAATTTACTCCCTTCATAGTAAGAGAAATTCTTCCACGCTTAACATCTACGTCAAGCACCTTTACTTTAACTATTTCTCCGACCTTTACCGCTTCGAGAGGGTGCTTAATAAATTTATCGCATATCTGAGAAATATGTACAAGACCGTCCTCATGAACGCCGATGTCCACAAACGCTCCGAAATCGATAACATTTCTGACAGTACCCACAAGCTCCATATCCGGCTTTAAGTCCTTTATCTCCATAACGTCGCCGCTTCTCATAAGAGGAGCAGGCAGCTCGTCACGCAGGTCACGTCCCGGCTTCATAAGTTCGTCTATGATGTCTTTAAGTGTAGGAGCGCCTATTCCCAGCTTTTCGCATACAGCCTTTCGACCATGCTGATTTACGGTATCGTTTATTCTACTCATCTGAGAAGTACCAATATCCGCAAGCTTGAAGCCGCATTCTTCCATAAGCTTCTGAGCCGCTTCATAGCTTTCAGGGTGAACGGCAGTATTATCCAGAGGATTTTTGCCGTCTCTTACTCTTAAAAATCCCGAGCACTGCTCAAAGGCTTTTTTACCCAGCTTAGGCACTTTCAGAAGCTGCTTTCTGTCGGTAAAAGCACCGTTTTCCTCACGGTATGTGACGATATTTTTTGCCACAGTCGCATTTATGCCGACTATATGGGACAACAGTGAATGAGAGGCGGTGTTCAGGTCCACTCCCACCGAGTTTACGCAGTCCTCAACAACTCCAGACAAAGCCTCGTCCATACGTTTTTTAGGCATATCGTGCTGATATTGGCCCACGCCTATTGCCTTAGGGTCAATTTTTACCAGTTCAGCCAAAGGATCCTGCATTCGACGTGCAATGGAGATCGCACCTCTTATTGATACGTCAAATTCGGGAAATTCCTCTGCTGCCAGTTTTGAAGCAGAGTAAACTGACGCTCCTGCTTCGCTTACCACCATATAGCTTACCTTTTGCGGTATTTCACGCAGTATCTCAGCTATCAGCGCTTCGCTTTCTCTTGAAGCTGTTCCGTTTCCTATGGAGATTGCGGTAACGCCATTTTTCTCTATGATAGATTTAATTTTGGATTTAGCAGCTTCGTCCTTGCCATTTCTGAAAGTAGGGTAAACTATAGCCGAATCAAGCACCTTGCCTGTTTCATCTACGACTGCGGTTTTACAGCCGTGAGCATAGCCTGGGTCGAAGCCGAGAGTTATCTGATTTTTAACAGGAGGCTGAAGCAGCAGTTGTCTTAAATTTGAAGCAAAAACTTTTATTGCACCTTCTGCTGCCTTTTCGCTGAGCTCAGACCGTATTTCACGTTCCACAGATGGCATGATAAGACGTTTGCAGCTGTCTTGGGCAGCTTCCTTTACAAGTCTGCCGCATTCGCTTGTATTCTGCACATACATTTTTTCAGCAATTGAAAACACAAATTCTTCATCTATTACGACCGAAACCTTTAATGCGTTTTCCTTTTCGCCTCTGTCTATGGCAAGTATTCTGTGTCCGGCAATTTTGGATATCGGCTCGCTGAAATCATAATAATTCTGATAAACTGTTTCAGCTTCTTCATCAGCGGCTTTCGATTCTATTTTAGCTGCCTTTTCGTATAGGCTTCTTATTTTCTTTCTCAGTTCGGCATTATCGGAAATATCTTCAGCAATAATATCCATAGCTCCCTGAATTGCAGACTCAGCCGTTTCAATTTCTTTTTCAGGATCGATATATTTTTCAGCTTCTGACATCGGATCAGTATTATTTTCCTGAGCATTGATAAATTCAGCCAGCGGTTCAAGACCTTTTTCCCTAGCAACGCTTGCCCTTGTTTTACGTTTTGGCTTGAACGGTCTGTATATATCTTCTACTTCTACAAGTGTTACCGCAGCTTCCAACGCCTTGGTTATTTCTTCCGTAAGCTTTCCCTGCTCCTCGATAGAGGAGCTTACCTCTGCCTTTCTGGTTTCCAGATTTCTGAGATAATTTAATCGATCGTTTAATTCACGAAGTACCTGGTCGTCAAGAGAACCGGTAAGCTCTTTACGGTAACGTGCGATAAAAGGTATGGTTTTTCCATCGTCTATAAGCTCTATGGTATTATTTACCTGCTCTTGTGATAATTTAAATTCTTCCGCTAATTTTTTATTAATGTCCATTTTATTCTGCCTTTCTATATTAATAACTTAATTTTACCATATTCCGAAATATTTTTCAACCTTTTTTTGTCGAATAAAAAATGCTGCGATATAAGACAACAGTCCGGATACTAATGAGCTTTTTCATTAGTATCCGGACTTGCCATTTTAAATCACAATGCAGTATATTTATGCATTTGATTTTGAAGATTCAAGGAATTTATAAACCAAGGCCGCAAGTGCTGCGCCAATAAGCGGAGCAACAATAAATACCCATACGCATGAGATCGGATCGCTGTTACCGCTTATGGCAGCAACAATAGCCGGGCCGATACTTCTTGCCGGATTTACAGAAGTTCCTGTAAGACCGATTCCAAGAATATGTACAAGTGTAAGAGTAAAGCCGATTACGATTCCGCCGAAAGAACCGTGGTTTGCTTTCTTTGACGTAACGCCGAGAATTGTCAGTACAAAAATAAATGTAAGGACAACTTCAACAAGAATACCAGCAAAAGCGCTGTCATTAACTCCGGCAAGTCCGTTTGAACCGTAGCCTCCGGTCATATCCACTACATCTCCGGAATTAAAAATAGCTGCAAGGACTCCTGCGCCGGCTAATGCACCGAGACATTGGGAAATAACATATCCCACAAAGTCTTTGACGTTCATTCCTCCGCTTATCAGTACGCCAAGTGATACGGCAGGGTTAATATGGCATCCGGAAATATTTCCGACACAATAAGCCATACCAACAATAACAAGACCGAATGCAAATGCGGTGAGAATATATCCTCCGCCCATAACAGCGCTACATCCTACCAGCATAGCCGTGCCACAGCCTAAAATTACAAGGACAGCAGTGCCGATAAATTCGGCGATGTACTTTTTTACTGATTCCATTTCTTTCTCCTCCATATTTTTTATTAATGCATGAAGCTCGCTTTTTTACAAACTGCATGTACATTCATATATTACCATATTATACATAAAATGTCAAGAATTTAATATAAAAATTTCTTGACAACGTTAGAATGCCTACAAAATTTCTATTAGAGATACCCTTAAATAAAAATACGGCTGTTTTCTATATATAAAAGTCCTGCCAAGAATTTCTTTAAAATTTATTGTAACACATTTTCCGCTATAACATATTATGTACTATGAAACGGATTCAAAAACATCTGTTTCAAATACATTTTATTTTAAAGGAGTTGCTAGTTATGGGTTGTGGATTTTCAGGAAATGGTTGTTGGTGGATCATTATTTTAATTCTTCTTTTCAGCTGCTGCGGTGGCGGATGCGGTAATACTGCTAACAACAACGGCTGCGGATGCGGCAATGATAATAACTGTGGCTGTGGCTGCTAATTATTATCTGCATTTGCAAAACGCCTCTCGGATCAAGAGAGGCGTTTTTGCTGTATGGAATTATTTTGCATAGATCTGATCGTCATATTTATAGAGAATAAGGGTTACATTAAGATTTCCATTAAGAGTTCTGATAGAATCTATAAATTTTTTCTGGTCTGTATCATTGTTGAGTTCGATACTGTAAACTAAATCAAAAAGCGTTCCGAAGTCTATTGTTTTTACTCTTTTAAGATGCCAGCTTGCTGTATTTGCATTAAGTATATCATCGAACAAGCCCTGATAATTAAGATTTTCAGGAACAGTAATTTTAAGCGTCATGGACGACGTTTTCGGTGTGCCAAAATTTATAAAATTGAGCAGTGCGATAAATGCTCCTAACAGAATGATAAAAAGTAATGCAAATGCAATATATCCCAGTCCGCAGCTTACGCCTATCGCCATTGCAAAAAATATATATGCAATATCCTTAGGGTCGCCGGGAACGCTTCTGAAACGTACAAGCGAAAATGCGCCGGCAAGTCCGAGAGCCTTTGAGGTATCATTTATTAATAGAATAATAATTGCCACTATAGACGGCAGCATAACTATTGACATGACATAGCTTCGGCTGTAGGATTCTTTTTTATGTGTAATTATGTATATTCCGCTTACAAATATACTTAAAACGATTGCGGAGATCATGCACAGGAAGAACCCCTTCAAGCCTTCCGTACCGGATAAAGAACCGGCATCGGTCAATACAGAATCAAAAATTTCACGCATAAATATTTACTCCTTTTTCGTTATTTGCTTTTTCATATACATAATGC
>CAMWXM010000210.1 GCA_947178195.1 uncultured Ruminococcus sp. | reverse complement strand
GGAGAATCCGTTTTATGAATATTATGATGAAATTCTTGAGATATGCCGTGAATATGACGTGACCATTTCTTTAGGTGACGCCTGCCGTCCGGGCTGTCTTGCTGACGCCAGCGACGTATGTCAGATAGAGGAGCTGGTTCGCTTAGGGGAACTTACAAAACGTGCATGGGAAAGGGATGTTCAGGTCATGGTGGAAGGTCCGGGACATATGCCTCTTGACCAGATAGAGGCAAATATGAAACTTCAGCAGACTATATGCATGGGTGCGCCTTTCTATGTTTTAGGACCTCTTGTTACCGATATTGCTCCCGGCTACGACCACATTACATCGGCTATCGGAGGCGCTGTTGCGGCTTCCGCAGGTGCGGCTTTCCTTTGCTATGTTACTCCGGCGGAACATCTTGCGCTGCCCAACGTTGACGATGTAAAACAGGGCATTATTGCTTCACGCATTGCGGCTCATGCGGCGGATATTGCAAAAAAAGTTCCCCACGCAAGGGATATTGACGACGCTATGGCAGACGCAAGACGTACCTTCGATTGGGATAAGCAGTGGGAATGCTCTATTGATCCGGAAACGGCAAAAAGCATCAGGAGCGACCGCAAGCCGGAGCATGACGATACATGTTCTATGTGCGGTAAATTCTGTGCGGTAAGAAGCATGAATAAGGCGTTAAACGGAGAATATATTGATATTTTGTAATGTGAATTAAGGAGAATTACTATGGGTAGACCTGTTACAAAATCTGAATTGATAACTGCCTCAGTGGAAAGTTATGAAAAGATGAACCTGCTTATTTCTTCATTGACTGAAAAAGAATTATCAACTGAATTTGATTTTTCTGATGATGAAAAAAAGAAGGAGGCTCATTGGAGACGGGATAAAAATTTACGTGATGTTTTAATACATATATATGAATGGCATCAGCTTTTATTAAAATGGATTCAATGTAATCAGAACGGAGACGGCAAGCCTTTTATTCCAGAACCATATAACTGGAAAACATATGGAGATATGAATATGGAACTGTGGAAAAAACATCAGAATACATCATTGGAAAATGCTAAAGAAATGTTAAACGAATCCCATGAAAAGGTAATGGCTCTTGCAGAAAGCTTTTCAAATGAGGAATTATTTACAAAAGGCATTTTTAAATGGGTCGGCGGAAGTACTTTAGGATCATATTTTATTAGCTGTACCTCAGGACATTATAATTGGGCTATTAAAAAGCTTAAAGCTCATAGGAAAAATTGTAAATAAAATCAAGGAGAATATAATGCATTACGTGAAAGCAAAGGGAATATTATCTTCAAAAAACGGAATGAATTTATATCGGGGCTGCTCTCACGGATGCATTTACTGTGACTCCCGAAGCAAGTGTTATCATATGGAGCATGATTTTGAGGATATTGAGGTAAAGGAAAACGCTGTTGAGCTTTTAGAGAATGCTTTAAAACGCAAACGAAAAAAATGCATGATAGGCACAGGGTCAATGACAGACCCTTATATTCCCTTAGAAGAAAAAATCGGAAACGTCAGAAAGGCAATATCTTTGATTTATGAATACGGCTTCGGTTTTACCCTTATTACAAAATCAAACCGTATTCTAAGAGATATAGATTTATTGCAGAAAATAAATGAAAAAACAAAATGCGTTGTACAGATGACATTGACGACTTATGACGAGGAGCTTTGCAGAAAAATAGAGCCTAATGTCAGCAGCACGAGAGAACGCTTCGAGGTATTGAAAAAGCTAAGGGAAGTGGGAATACCAACGGTGGTGTGGCTGTCACCCATACTGCCCTTTATCAACGATACGGAAGAAAATATTTCCGGCATTTTAGATATGTGCATCGAAGCAAAGGTATACGGCGTTATATGTTTTGGTATGGGACTTACCCTTAGAGAAGGAAACAGGGAATATTTTTATGAAAATCTGGACAGATTGTTTCCGGGACTTACGGAAAAGTATGTGAAAACCTACGGAAACGAGTATATAATAGATAGTCCCAACAGCATAAAATTAATGGAACTGTTTCAAAAAAAATGCGACGATAATGGGATAGTTCATAATAATGAGCAGATATTTGAATATTTGTCGGAATTTGAGGAAAAGACTTCTGATATTCAATTGAGTTTATGCGATATGTAAAATTTTCATAAGAATATGTTCATTGAGGAGAAAAAGCTATGGCTAATAATTACAAGGTGATTGATGAAAAAAAATGGGAACGTGCTATGCATTGTATGATTTTTAGAAATAGTGTAGAGCCAGCCTTTTGTGTGACATTTGAATCAGATATTACAAATTTCAAGAAAAAGATAAAAGAGCAGGGGTTTTCATTTACTATGTCTATGGTTTATGCAGTTTGCAAGACTGCTAATGAAATAGAAGCGTTTAGATATAGATTTTTAGATGATAAAATCGTATTGTTTGATAAAATAGACACGGCATTTACTTATATAAATTCAGAAACAAATTTATTTAAGGTTGTTAATGTACCTATGAAAGATAATATCTCGGAATATGTTAAGCTTGCGGTTAAAACTGCAAAAGGACAAAACGAATATTTTACTGGACCATTGGGAAATGATGTTTTTCAGTGTTCACCTATGCCGTGGATAACATATACGCATATTTCACATACAAATTCGGGGAAAAAGGATAATGCTACACCGTTATTCGATTGGGGTAAATATTATGAAAAAGACGGTAAGATATTTATTCCTATTTCTGTGCAGGCACATCATTCTTTTGTTGACGGTTTGCATATTGGACAATTTGCTGAAAGGCTGCAAGAATTTTTGGATATGTATTAAGGCAACACCGCACAAAGAACGTCTTGCAACTTTGCATTGAATTTACTTGTTAATTTTCCGCTGCGAATTTTCTATGCAATCTGACAAAAAATATAACTTTGTATCTTCAGCACAATCTTTGTGCGGTGTTGCCTTAAGGAAACGCTGATTATACTAATCTTTAATCGTTATATAGACAAGATCGGCAGATAAAATTTTGTCAATCAAGGAAAATGTCTGCAACACATCTGATGAATGGAGAAAAAATGAAAAATTTAATAAAAAATACAATTTATATTGCTTTTATTCTTACCGTTTTTATAACGGGATGCGGCGAGAGCTCAAATCCTATGGCAAATATAGATATGGATAATCTGGTGAGCTTAAATCAGAAAAGCTATGCTTCCCCAGATGAGGAAAATATTCTTGAAGCAGAGCTGAACAAGGACGGCAGTCTTTCGGGACATGGAGATTATTATAATTATTATTATGTGTTTTACTGGAGAGATGGAAGCGGTATGACCGATCCGGTAGCTTCATGCAAAACAAAATACATAGATTTTGATTTTGATATGACCTGGAATGAAGATGATGTCCTGATAAAATTCAAATCTGATGATGGCAAAACCGAAAAACTGACTATCAATTATCCGGATAAAACCCCTGTTACCCAGACAATGCGTCAGGAAATAAATAACGAAATGAAGCCGGAAATTACGGCAGTGGAAATTACAGGTGACTGTTGTGGAAAAATTGAAAATAAGGTGACCGTACAGGACGTTTATAAAATTCAGGCCTATGTTAGTGATACGGTGGGACTTATAGGCTCTCCCATAGAAATTTCATATTCTGACGAAGTGTCAAACGTAAAACTTAGCTTTATTTATGACGATACACAGCTTAGAGGAGTTCCCGAAAAAAATCTTATAGTTCTTTTTAATAGTAATCATGATTCGAACATAGATGAAGTTCCGTTTACATTTGACCGTGATACCAATCGTGTCAATGTGCCTGTTTCTGCGGAGGGTATCTATATGCTGGACGACGCTTATGTCTGGTATAAAACATGGAATAAAAGTACCGCAGGATATGAATATAAGGCGGACAAATCGGCGTATGAATCCGATTGGGAACGTGAACATGATACGGCGGAATTTATGAAAATGGTCGACATTGAATGGGTAAAGAAAAGCGATAGGGAATTTCATGTCAAAACTCCAGAACAGCTTGCGGGAGTCGTTTACTATGTAAACGCTCTTTCGGAGGGGAGATCTATTCTTATATCCATAGAAAGCGACATTGACCTTAAAGGAATAGACTGGCTGCCGATGGGCTGGAGAGGAAACGAATCTCCGGCTCTGGATATTGAGGGCAATGGGTTTACAATAAAAAATATGACAATAAAACAGCCAGATATGACGGAGGTAGGTTTTATTGGATATGCAAGAGATCTACATGTGAATAATCTGAAAATAGAAAACGCTCATGTGGAAGGCAGAAACGATGTGGGAATCCTCTGTGGAGTTTCGCAAATGACTGATGTTATTGAAAATGTGAGTATTTCCGGCGAAATAATTTCAGATGGCGACAGCTGCGGAGCTATTATAGGCAGCGACGATGGAAAATGCTATGCCGACTGCAAAGCGGCGGTAAAACTAAACGGCGAGGATTATCCGTTTTTCTCCTCACGGGAAAAGGAAGAAAGCGAATATGTTGCAGAAGAAATTTTTACCCTTACCCTTGAAGATAATTACCGCATAAAAAGAAACGAGGTAGAGGGATATGACGATCTTGGCTGGCTTGTTATTGTAAACGGCAAACAGGCTTTGCACAGAAATGCAGATAAGGAATTGATTTTAGATACAAAATGCATAGATATAATAGAACCTAAACCCTACTCCAAATATGAAATTTATCTTACAACTGGTAGTATAAGTGAGAGAATAAGCAATATTATCGAGTATCAGGTGCCGGGGGATTATGATAATACAAAGCTTTACTATGATTATTCCGAAGAGGACGCGGGTAGGGAATTAAAAAGTCATATTGGAGTAAGCGGAACTTATGCGAATATGAACACTTATGGATCGCGTACCTGTTATGTTTTTTGCGTTGTGGGAGCTACATATGCAGATTCAAAATGGTATGCCGTGGACGCTATGACAGGGGAGTGCTTTTCATTAGTGGATAATATGAAAAGAATAGAACCGCTTGATTAAGGAGTGAATATTAAATGAAGAATAAAATATTAGCCTTATTTACAGCCGCCGTTACGGTAATATCAGCCTTCAGCTTCAGTATCATCGGAAGCTGCGAGGGCATTGTAAAAGGAGATTTAAACGGAGACAGAATTGTCAATTATAAAGACTCAAAGATAAGGGCGGATTTTCTTGTTAAGAGAATCGATACCGTTTCGGAGTACG
>CAMWXM010000209.1 GCA_947178195.1 uncultured Ruminococcus sp. | reverse complement strand
CATTTATATTGGTTATTACCTGAACATTTTCACAAAATATATCATTAGATTTTTCAGCAAAAGCATTTATAACCGCTGACAGATCGATTTTTTTTCTGTCAATACTTCCGTCAGCATAACGAATCAGCTCGGTAAAATCTGATGACGTTCTTAAAATCTTACAGCAATTTCCAGCCGTAATATCAAGATATTTCTGATCCGAATAAGCACGAGCCTTATTCAGAGTTGCACGGAGCATGTCGTTTGAAAGGCTTATTCCTGCGACTGCGTCTCTTAAACAGCCGGATTGGTTTTCCAATATTTCTCTTATGTTTTTGCATTTAACGAAAGAGAACATAATATCATCAATATCTGTCTGGATAACATAAACTCCATCCTTGCAATCAGGATAATTTATCACCTTACACTTAAAAAATAATCCGTTATGCTTTATAAAGTAAGAACCGCTTTCAAGAGGAAGGCTGTCATTTTCAAAAAGATCTGCACAATTTTCGTCACACAAAGAAAAAATTTCCTCGTTTTTATTTCTCCAGAGAATATTAAAATCATAGTCGGTAATAATAACCCTGTCAGGGGAGCATTTGAAAAGTTTTATAAGATTTTCCATAAATGTTTCTCCTTTCATAGTGTTATTATACAACAGATTCAAAAATAAATAAAGAGATAATTAATCGATTTTTAGTTAATTGTATACTTTTAATAAAATTCTTCATAAAATTTGTCTGTTTTTACAGCGTAAATTGTTTTTTTAAAAAAATTCAGTTATTTTTTTATCAAAGTACTTGAAATTTCTGTAATTTTAGTGTACAATAAATATATAAATATTTAGGAGGTAATTTCCAATGTCAGTAAAAGTTGCTATTAATGGTTTTGGCCGTATAGGCCGTCTTGCATTCAGACAAATGTTCGGTGCAGAAGGTTATGAGGTTGTTGCTATCAACGATCTTACAAAGCCTTCAATGCTCGCTCAGCTTCTCAAGTATGATACAGCTCAGGGCGGATACTGCGGAAGAATCGGCGAAAATCTTCACACTGTTTCAGCTGATGATGAAGCTAATACAATTACAGTTGACGGTAAAACACTTACAATCTATGCAGAAGCTCAGGCTGCAAATCTCCCATGGGGTGAACTCGGTGTTGACGTTGTATTAGAATGTACAGGTTTCTACTGCTCAAAAGATAAGTCTCAGGCTCACCTTGACGCAGGCGCTAAGAAGGTTGTTATTTCTGCTCCGGCAGGCAATGACCTCAAAACTATCGTTTACAGCGTAAATGAAAAGACTCTTACAGCTGACGACAAGATCATTTCTGCTGCTTCATGTACAACAAACTGCCTCGCTCCTATGGCTGATACTCTTAACAAGTATGCAGAGATCCAGAGCGGTATCATGAGCACTATCCATGCTTATACAGGCGATCAGATGATTCTTGACGGTCCGCACAGAAAGGGCGATAAGAGAAGAGCAAGAGCAGGTGCTGCTAACATCGTACCTAACTCAACAGGCGCAGCTAAGGCTATCGGTCTTGTTATTCCTGAACTCAACGGCAAGCTCATCGGTTCTGCACAGAGAGTTCCTGTTCCAACAGGTTCAACAACTATCCTTACAGCTGTTGTTAAGGGCAATGACGTTACAGTTGACGGTATCAACGCTGCTATGAAGGCTGCTGCTTCTGAAAGCTTTGGCTATAACGAAGATGCTATCGTTTCATCTGACGTTATCGGTATGAAGTATGGTTCACTCTTTGACGCTACTCAGACAATGGTATCAAAGATTGCTGACGACCTTTATGAAGTTCAGGTTGTTTCATGGTATGACAACGAAAACTCATACACATCACAGATGGTAAGAACAATCAAGTACTTCGCAGAACTTGGCTAATAACTGATTTATATTAATATCAACAAAAGAGGAGTTTTTCCATGAAAAACTCCTCTTAGTTTACCCGGAATCAAATAGTTATGATTGCCATGATCTTTGTGCGGGGTTACCTTAGCATAGGGGAGGAATTTTAAATGTCAGTAAAGAAGAATGCTGTTTTTTCCACAAAAGAAATTGTTATGATCGGGTTGTGTGCTGCTATAATGTGTATTGCCGGTCCTTTTTCCGTACCTATACCAATAAGTCCTGTACCTATATCCCTTACGCCACTGGTGGTTTTTTTATCTGCATATATTTTACCGCCAAAAATGTGTACATTAAGTACGGCTGTTTATCTTGTACTTGGAACAATAGGACTTCCGGTGTTTTCAGGATTCACGGGCGGCGTTGGTAAGATAGCAGGACCTACCGGAGGATATCTTATAGGATTTCTTTTAACGGCTTTTATATGCTCTGTATTTAATAACAGAATCACCGTTAATAAAATAAACAAAAATATTATATCGATAATCGGTATGATATGCGGCGCTTTCGCTTACTATCTTTTCGGTACTGTCTGGTTTACACTTTCTCAGGGAGTAAGCTTCTATGCGGCTTTTACAGCATGCGTGCTGCCTTACCTTCTTGGGGACGCTCTTAAAATAGCTGCCGCTCTTATTATCGGCTCAAAGCTTAGAACTTTATCTGTCAAATAAAGACAAAACGGACGCTCTGTTTTTCAGAACGTCCGCTGTTTTTTACACTAAAATATAAAAATCAGTCTCCGAATGATATGCCAAGGTTTTTAGCTGTTTTAACAAGCTGATCATCAGGATCGACAAATTTTGTTTTTCCTGCGATATCTGCAAGCTTGTTTGCGGTTATTTTACCTCCGATTTTAGCAACAGTTCTTCCGTATTTATCCTGAGAAATAAGCTTTGCCGCATGAACGCCGAACTGTGTAGCAAGAATCCTGTCGTACGCACTGGGGCTTCCGCCTCTGAGCATATGTCCCGGAACACAGGCTCTTGTTTCAAGTCCTGTATTTTGCTGTATCTGAGCGGCTATTCTGTTTGTAGCAGTAGTAATTCCTGATTCCGCACGCATTTTAGCTCGTTCTTTTTTCTTCAGCTGGGCTTCATCTTTATCGAATACTCCTTCGGCAACGGCAACAATAGAAAAATTCTTTCCGCTTTCGCTTCTTTTCACCACCGATTCGCATACCTTATTTATATCATAAGGTATCTCCGGAATAAGAATTATATCTGCCCCTCCTGCAATACCAGCATTAAGCGTAAGCCACCCTGCTTTGTTGCCCATTATTTCACACAAAAGGATTCTGGAGTGGCTGTTAGCAGTGGTATGGAGCCTGTCAAGGGCGTCTGTTGCAATATCTACAGCAGTATGGAAGCCAAATGTTACATCTGTTCCGTAAATGTCGTTATCTATGGTTTTAGGAAGTCCTATAACATTCAATCCTTCGTCTGAAAGCAGACGTGAGGTTTTATGAGTACCATTTCCGCCCAGGGTCAGGAGACAGTCCAGCTTCTGCTTTTTATAGGTTTCCTTCATATTTTTAACTTTATCGATCTTATCGTCACCGATCACCTGCATCATCTTAAACGGCTGACGCTTTGTACCGAGAATAGTACCGCCTCTTGTCAGGATACCCGAAAATTCCTCCGGCTTCATATCCCGGCAAATATTATTAATAAGTCCATAATAGCCCTCGGCTATGCCGACAATTTCAACATTTTCAAGTCCCATCATTTCATAGCAAGCCTTTGCCACTCCTCTTATAGTAGCATTAAGACCGGGACAATCTCCGCCGCTTGTGAGAATACCAATACGTTTTTTCATTTTTTACCTCCTTGCCTTATCATAAGGCAATTCTATCATATCTTATAGTGAACCGGATACATGCGCTTATTTTTCTATTATTTTTTGAATACGCATTGTAAACACATGTACTCAACATTATTATACCAATTTTTATCGAAAATGTCAATGTAAAAAAATTTTTTAGAAATAGCTGTGTAGTATTACAATAGAATCAACGTTTTTATTGTATAACTTTCAGCAGGATAGGATTTTCATCTGTCTTTTCTGTTGAGATACTCACAGCATTTTCTGCACGTTCTGCCGCCATGAACATATCCGAAACAGTGGAAGAATATAGGGTCATTATGACGTCACCTGTTTCCACTTTGCTTCCCACATGCTTTTCAAGAATAATTCCTGCTGAACTGTCGATGCTGTCGCTTTTAGACTTTCTGCCTGCTCCGGTCATTAGAGCCGCCATGCCTATTTCCTCACTGTTTACATCGGTAATATATCCACTTGACTTTGCTCGAACCTCATGCTTATATTCCGGCTTTTTGAACAGGGAATAATTTTCGATGATATTTCTGTTTCCGCCTTGAGCTTCTATCATATCTCCAAATTTATTCAAAGCCTCTCCGTTTTCAATTTTTTCTTCTGCCATTTTTCGGCATTCTTCATAGCTGCCCATACCGCCCAATTCAAGCATATTAACCGCCAATATCATGCAAAGCTCATAAAGCCGACCTTTTTCTTTTCCCGAAAGAATATCGCAGGCTTCCATGACCTCCAGCGAATTTCCCACAGCCTTTCCAAGGGGCTCGTTCATATCCGTTATTACCGCACGACATTTTTTTCCTGCGCCCTTTCCTACTTTCACCATAATTTCAGCAAGCCTTTGTGCGTCTGAAAGGGTTTTCATAAACGCTCCGCTGCCAAGCTTTACGTCAAGAAGTATGCAATCTGCACCCGTAGCAAGCTTTTTGCTCATAATACTAGAACATATCAAAGGGATACTGTCCACAGTTGCGGTAACATCTCTCAATGCATAAAGCATTTTGTCGGCTGGAACAAGATGACCGCTCTGAGCAATAATTGCTGCACCGTTTTTGTTGATAATATTTATATATTCGTCGAAATCTATATTTACCTTAAAGCCATCGATACTTTCAAGCTTGTCAATAGTTCCGCCGGTAAACCCCAGTCCTCTTCCCGACATTTTGGGTACATGAAGTCCGCACGCCGCACAAACAGGCGCAATAACAAGACTTGTCTTATCGCCAATGCCGCCGGTGCTGTGTTTATCAACTGTAACGCCCTTTATGCCGCTCAGATCCAGAATGTCTCCCGAATTTTTCATCGCCTCGGTAAGCCATAAAGTCTCTTGCTCGCTCAGGGAGTTAAAGCATACCGCCATAAGCCAGGCCGACATCTGATAATCGGGAATATTTCCACTTACGTAATTTTCTATCATCTGGTCTATCTCATTTTTTTCAAGCTTTTCTCCACGCTTTTTCTTGAAAATTATATCTGTCATATTTATATC
>CAMWXM010000208.1 GCA_947178195.1 uncultured Ruminococcus sp. | reverse complement strand
ATTATTATCCGTCATAATTTCCTCTACTGCCTCATTTGATATCTTTGAAAGCTGGATTTTACAATAATATGTACATATTTCTCTTATTTTAGGTTCAATTTTGTTTTCCATAATTTTTATAATCGTAAACGAAACGGTAAATATGACCGCCGTAGTTAAAAATAGCATTATTTTTCGTTTCTTAAAATTATTCCGGCTTTTTCTCATATCTCGTAATTATTCCTTTCAGATTTTTCATAAGCTCGTTTGATTTTGCCATGATATATTTTATTCAACAAAGCTTAACTATGTTCATGAATCGGAAAAATATTCAAGGCAGCGCCGTACAATTTTTGTCGGTGCTGCCTTGATACTGCATCTGAAAAATTATTCGTTTATAATAATGCCTTTCGCTCTGTCTATTGCTATAGCCGCAGCATCTCTTATATTAACAGTGCCGTCTTCATTATAATCCGCATAATAGGGTATATCGTCTCGCAGACCCTTTGCAAGCATTATTGCAATGTGAGCAGCGTCACGGATAGTGATCTTGCCGTCATCATTTGCGTCTCCTATTTTATTGTAAGAAAAATCTCCTTCTTTAAGCTCTGTGCTGTAGACATATTTTAAAGAATCTTCTATAGCGTTTACATCAACAGCAACATTCTGTCCTTCACTGTCTGTTGCTCTTACAGCTCCGATAATCAGAGAATCCGTGCCTGCAAACAGCGGCTGAGTTCCGGCAATGTAGATATTAAGACGGTTTTCATCAGCATTATAACGATACTCCATGATTTTTGCGTCGATGCTGTCATCAAATTCAAAGGATATGCTATCAGCGCCGTGAGACTTGACATTCAGACTCAGCTGTAGAGTATTGACGCCGTCATTTTCTCCATGATCTGATATAAGCTTTACCTTTCCTGAATTGCTGATTAGTACACTGTCTGGTTTTTCTGTTTCTGTTGCCGACACATGTATCAGCAGCAGGGCAAGCATTATTATTGAAAGTGTGAAAGTAATTGTAACACCAAAAAATTTTTTTACCATGTCGTTCTCCTTTTCAATTAATTCAAAGTAATATCCGGCAGTTTATCCGGTATGGATTCAAACAGAGAATCGCTGACTAAACGCTGTCCCTCATTAGTTAAAGCGTTATTTACTCTGTAAAGCTCCGCTCTTACCTTTTCCGGCATTTCCATATTTTTCATCTGCTCTGGCTCTATCCAGTATATCCAGGTGCCGTTGGAAACATTGGCGATATTGCCTTTCGGAGGTACGTCTGCCAAAATAATCTGCTGAGCCGCAGTATTGCCATCTTGATCCGTACCACCAACTATTTTACCGTCCTGGTCATAAAGCAGTACCGCATTATAAGCGGGATTTCCTTTATACGCACCTGTAAAAATAAGCGAACCCTTCACGATTACATCTTCAGCATTGTTACCGTATTTATAGTCTTCACTCAGAATACCTATAACTGCTGATGAGTCATCGTTTGTTTTACGGAAATCAACATTATCTCCCGTTACGCCCAATACATCGAGCTCTGCAATAGAAACTGTCTTTCCGCTCTGATTTGGCAATACAAGCTTTACTGCCGAAGCCGCATAGGTACTGATATACTTATCGTCATTGTTGGCAAAATAAACTGTTTTACTGCCGTCAAATGCACCTTTTCCAGTAAGTATCCATTCATTATCAGCATATACATAGATCTCGTAATCGCTGACTGCAGTTCCCTTTCCTGCCGTATACTTCATTCCGGTAACTGTCAGAGTCTGGTTGAAATCAATAACTATTTCAGCATTATCACTGCCAACTGTCGGCTCATAAATGGTACTATTATCATTGTCAATAGCCTTTTGTGCAGGATTTTCTTCTGTCTGTTCACAAGGCATTTCATCTGTAGCATCATTAACAACAGTATCGGCTGTAAGATCAGATGAGCTGATGCTCCAGTTTGTTTTATCAATGCTGCCGTCATGTTCAAGCTTTATTATTTCGGTCGTTACTGTTTCAGAACGGTTGAGATATTGATCTATAAGCGTGATTTTATAGAATACTGTACGGTTATTTATTGTTGTTACCGTATCTGTAAATGTAGTACCAGTAGTAAATCCGACAGGTATCTGTTCAATCTGACCTCCCGATATAGTGCAGCGGATTATTTCATAGCCTAATACATCACTTTCTGGAATATTTTCAGAGCTGAATGTAAACTGTACCTTATTTGAAGAGGAAGATACTTTTTCAAGCGAAACATTTTTTATCGCATCAGACGAACCGTCTGTATTCAGAACGCTTCCCTTGCCGTTTTTCGCATAAACTCTTGAATCATCATTTGCATAGAATATAGCTCTTGTTTCCTTTTCAAATTGTTCTGCATAAGCTATCGTAGCCTCGTCAGGCACTTTGCCCCAACGTTCAAAAAATTCAAGGATATTCTTTTCTGCTGCGGCACATGACAAACGCATAAGATTCTGGTCACCGCTGCTGAGAGTAAGCTTTATACCGTTCGGAGCAGGAGCAATAGACGGATTTCTCGAATAAGTATCAACTCTTGCATAGAAAAGATTCTCAAGCTGTTCCGTATAATCAGAATAAGTTTTATAATTATAGTCGCTGTCATAAGCTAAATGAAGCTGCCAGTACATGCCAAGCTGTGTTGCTATATTAGAAGCCTGACCCTTTGTACCCGAAGTCACCTTTTTATAAATGTTATTGTAATTAAAGCGCATTCCTTTATTTGCATCTTTAGCCTGAGCAAGCTGAGCAAAATAATTATTGGTGATTTCCGCTACTGCATAGCTGTTCTGGTTAATGCAGTGACCAATCTCATGAGCAATGCCCCAGCCGAAATAACGTCCGCTGACATATCTGCCTTCTTCATCTGACACTATTGGTACAGCCGTCACCATACCTGTTGTTGAACCCCATTCAATACCGATATGATTGCCTGACGCATACATAAATGCACCGGAAAACATACGCTGATAACGTATATTCAGATGTCCCTTAGGAATATGATTCAATGCGTCAGCCGAAGAAGAATTAAGTCCCTTATGCTGATAGAACAAATACATCATATCTTCCATAGCGTTCATCGAGTTTAAGATAGTCTGTGCCTGTTCCTCAGTACTGCCTTTTCCTGCACCTGCAAGAATCTGCTGTGCCGGAATAGAGATCATCATAGTATCAAGCATTATATCAGATGCTCCGGCAATACAATTATGTTTATCATAATCATAATTAACTTTTTTATTTTCAGAACCGGCATGCATTTCATTGTGTATATTTTCTATTTCCGCATTATATTTTTTCAGTGCTTCGGTAAATGCAATGGTTTTTTCCAGACGTTCATCATTATCGGTTATATTATATAAATCAAGGAACGGGACTTCAACTCCACCGCTGACTCTTACCGCATATCTGTCGTTATTATTTTTTCCGTTATACTGAACATAAAGCGCACCGCCCTTTTCAAAGCCAACGCTTGATGAAAGTTCAGGTATAGTAACCTGATTTGCACCTATTTTCAGATTAGCTATTGCTTTGGCAGCGCCGTTTGATTCAGCATGATACTGTGAAGCTACCAGTTGCAGATCGGTACTATTTCCGGTAGTTTTTGTACTATGTCCTACATATACGGTTATCGTATCTCCTGCCGCTGCTGTAACACCCAGAGGCTGCCAAGCATTCAAGCCGGAAAATCCACGATTTACATCATTTGTAGAAATACTGCTGTGTATTTTTATAGAGCTGTTAAGAGCCTCATCATTAAGAATTTTTTCAGCTGTATCCAATTCGATAAGAAGAGATTGCTTGTTGGGATTTTCCTCTCCGAATTCGTCCGGAGCATTAACTTTTTTACGAAGCTCGTTAATGCTTTTCTGCGTAACATCTTCTCTTAAAACAGTATGAAGATCGTCTGTATATAATCCCATTATTTCATCTTTCAGTTCGTCATAATGGTAAAAATAGACCTCTGAAACAGTAATAAGCATGTAAGGTGCAGTAGCCAGATAACGTGCAAGGCCTATCTGAATCTTTGTAGCATTCACAGCGCTTGGAAGCTTCAGGAAATAATAAACTCTGCCTTCCGCATCTTTTTTCTTCTGAACCGAAACAGAGATAGTTTTATTAGTTCCGTCCTCTCCCCACCATTTTATTTTTGCGTAAAAATATTCCATTCCATCTGTCGGCAGCAAAGCTATGGTATCAAGCTTGTATGCCTTGTCAAAAGTAAATGTAAGACCATTTGAGCCTATATTATTGTAACCGCCATCGTCCCATGTAGTTTTTGAGTAATATGACGATGCATTATTATCGACCACGCCCCATGCGGTATTACTTTTATCTGTATCAGGTTCGCTGTCGACCATTACACCACCGTTTCTCGATACGGAAACAATGTGTTCGCTGCTCGGTATGCCGTTCTTATCACGATTGATAAGATTATATTTTGGCATTTCCGCCGGATTGATATCCGTAGTTTTTGCTGCACAATGAATAGATTCAGGGCTTTCGCCGAATTCATTTACGCCAGTAACGTAAATTTCATATTCTGTCAGATCCTCCAGCTCTCCTATCGTATATTTGTTTCCATTGATCTCTGCGATCTTTGTATATTTTTCGCTGCTGTCCTTTACTTTATAGAAAAGGTTATAATATAAAGTATCGTCCATATTTTTCCAGCTTACGGCAACGCTTTTATATCGTCCGTTGGCAGAAACGTTATCCGGTTTATCGGGTCGTTTCGTAGGCTTAGGAG
This sequence comes from uncultured Ruminococcus sp., assembly GCA_947178195.1. GTDB lineage: Bacteria > Bacillota > Clostridia > Oscillospirales > Ruminococcaceae > Porcipelethomonas. The sequence continues at coordinate 493 of CAMWXM010000208.1, read as the reverse complement.
TAACCTCAATAGCATCACAGTATCCGCTGCGCCATGCGCCATTGACCGACTGTACGCTTACCGTATAAACATTATAATTTTTTACTTCCTTTCCATTAAAGGTGCTTACTGTCAATGAGTTTGAATTTGCAAAGAAAGTTTGCGTTTTATCTCCCTGTTGTATTTTTACCTCGTATCCTGTTACATTGACGCAAGGATCCCAATTAAGTTCAAATTTTTTGCTTCCTGCATTTGTGGTAAGATTTTCAGGAATATCCATTTCAGGCTCAGGGATACGATTTTCCATACCGTTTACAAATTCAACCTTACTTATCTCTGCAAGATTATTATTGTTATTCATAGACGTAATAGTTAATATTATCCTTTTTACTGCTATCTGATTACCTAAATGAAGAAGAATGTTTCCGTATGCGTCATGTTCAGCATATACATCGCTTTCTTTAAGCAGATAATTTACCCCTTCATTTATAGGAACAGAAACCGTATATTCCTT
>CAMWXM010000207.1 GCA_947178195.1 uncultured Ruminococcus sp. | reverse complement strand
ATTATATACATACGCAATTTATATGAAAATGTTCAGCAGATAAAAGTATTTGAAAGTGCATTAGGGCGTATTAAAGATAAAAAAATCGAGAGTACCATTAAACTTTCTGAATTATTAAAAAAGTATGACAAAATACTAGATTTAAAAGACAGGCAAGAGGCTGTTCAAAGGGTTATATCCAGTACAACGGATATGACATTTTTAGTTGATTTGCAGAACAGGCAAATTGTTGAAATTGAGCGCCAGCTTAAGGAATTGGGTAAGGTGACTGATGATGAAGCATTAGCGCTTTTACCGGATGATTTTGATGAATACTTTAAATTTCTTAACTTTACTTCGGCAAAGCATATCAAAAAAATTGGCTCGGAAAAATATAAAGATCTTAGAGACATTCTATATTTGACTGATGAAGAGCAGCAAGTGACAGAATTCAACCGCTATATTGCAGATGAAGAAAAATTTGAAAATTTTTTAGATATATTTCCTATTGTTGTAACCACGTGCATTTCCGCTCATAGACTTGGTACGCCAAAGCAATATTTTGATATGGTAATTTTGGATGAGGCTAGCCAATGCAATACGGCAATTTCCCTTGTGCCCATTATAAGGGGCAAAAATCTTATGCTTGTGGGTGACCCACAACAGCTTAATCCGGTTATACTATTAGACACAAAAACAAACAGTATACTTAAAAGTAAATATCATATTGCGCCTGAGTACGATTATATTGAAAACTCAATATATAAGACATATTTGGCATGTGATTCTGTGAGTGATGAAGTGTTGCTCAGTCATCATTATAGATGCAGTAAAAAAATTATAGAATTCAATAATAAAAAATATTATAATGAAAAACTTCAGATACATAGTTCAAGCACAAACGAAGAACCTCTTTTATTTGTTGATGTTCAAGACAATACAACTAGTTATAAAAATACCGCTCCGGAAGAATGCGAGCAGATTATTAAGTTTTTAAAAAGCCATAGAGATAAGGATATAGGAATAATCACTCCATTTGTAAATCAAAAAAATTTAATCAATGAAGCTATAAGTGAGGCTGGAATTCCTTCGGTTATTTGTGGTACCGTGCATGCTTTTCAGGGGGACGAAAAAGATATAATTCTATTTTCGTTGGCTTTAACGGATAAAACTCATCAAAAAACTTACGATTGGCTTAAAGGTAATAAAGAGTTAATCAATGTGGCTGTATCAAGAGCTAAAGAAAAGTTAATCGTGCTTACAAATACCAAGGAATTAGAGAGGCTACATGGCAATAATTCAGAAGAGGATGATATCTATGAACTAGCTCAATACGTAAAAACTAATGGCGAGTCGTGCGTAACAAGCCGGCAATCAAATTCAAGAGCGTTAGGAATTAAACCTTACAGTACTGAAATTGAAGCAGAATTTTTATCTACGCTAGATCATGCGGTGAATAATATCAGGCTTGGGCATAGGCGTTGTGAGGTAAAAAAAGAGGTGCCCATCTCTCAGGTGTTTAGCCAGGATTTTGCGCATACAGACTTGTTCTATACCGGACGATTTGATTTTGTAATTTATGATAAAAGAAGCCGATTGCCGATATTTGCGATAGAACTTGACGGCAAAGAACATTTTGATGATGAAACGGTTAAGTCAAGAGATGAAAAGAAAAAGAAGATTTGCAGAGAGTATAACTTTGAACTAATAAGAGTTGAAAATAGTTATGCAAGAAGATATGCATATATAAAAGACATACTTATAAATTATTTTGCAAAGCTTTAGGCACTTTAATTAGAAATATAAAGTTAATAAATAGAAGGCGCGGATAGGTTTTAAAAACCTTTCCACGCCTTTTAATTTGGTTGAAATCTTATGCGATTAAATTTTTCTAACGAAATTTGTCGATAATTGCGTAAAAAGTCGAATGTAAATCGGTCTTATATATGAAAGAGAAAAATATCAGCAAGCGTGGTGCGCAGTAAAAGCGAAATGTTGTTCGAAAAATATTGTGATAAGAAGACGACATTAATTTGGTATATAAAAACTGTGATGCGGGACAACAGTATTTTTAATAGCTTATTTGCAAGACGCGGGCAAGCAAAGACTTTTTTATGCCGACTATATTGTGAAAAAGAAAGAAGTGACGGGTTGGATTATTGAAACAAAGGCGACAAAAGTAAAGGAAAGAATGAAAATATTGATAAGCAAATCGCAAACAAATTTAACGCTTTCAAACTATATGCTGCATAACATAATCTTCATTGGGGCTTTGATCGCGATACAGACAGCGAATTGTATATTAACAACACGGTATTTTTCCGAAGATATGGCAGACGAATATTGGGGCGTTGGATGAATTGTTTTAGTAAGAGGCTAAGTAAAACCTATGATTAGATTCAAAAATTACGGTCCGAAAGACGAAGATGACGGTTGGGTAAAAACTCGACATTTTCGACCTAATGGATGAAGATTAAGCAGATTAAAAGATCGGTTAACTGCTCTTTTTTATGCTTATAATTTTCGACACACTATCGAAGGTAGAAGCAACTGTGAGTTGGAAAAAAATATTAAACAACTTCGACAAAATATGTCACAAAATTTGTTTTTTAAATGTCTTACTATAAAAAGATCACATTAAAATTTGCTGTCAAACGTAATGCAAACGAAATTATATATGATTAAACTCATGAGTTTTGGGGTGAGGGATATACTCATAATTTAGAGTTGGCGGAAAAATGAACTAAGGCTTTGCCTTATAGGGACAAAGTATAAAGGAGAATGATTAATGAAAATTGATTTTGTTGAAATTAAAAATTTCAGAAAGCTAAAAAGCTGCAAAATAGATCTGAGCCCCAAATCCACCATTTTTGTCGGTGCCAATAATAGTGGAAAGACCTCGGCAATGTTTGCGCTTGTAAAATTTCTAAAATATCGACAGCTCATTCTAGACGACTTCACTCTGTCAAACTTATCATCCATAGATGAATTGGGAGTTAGGTATGTTGATTCAACAAATCATGTTACACCCCAAATAGATGATTGGAAAGATATTTGTCCGTTTATTGACGTTTGGCTTAATGTGCGTGAGGATGAATTGAGATATGTTGCAAATATTATACCTACACTTTCTTGGCGCAGTGGTTTGATAGGAATTCGATTAATATATGAGCCCAAAGATGTTGAGAAACTTTTTAAAGAATATGTAGAAGCATATAATTTAGCTCGTTCTAGATCTAATAAAGCAAAATTGTGGCCTTTGAATCTTGCAGATTATCTTCGGCAAAAATTGAAAAATCATTTTGCTATAAATGCCTATATTCTTGATCCGGATAAAATAGTGCCGACTAGTGCAGGTACTATGAATATGGCTTTCCCGCAAGAAACTCCATATAATAATTCGCCCTTGGATTTTGACCCGTTTAAAAAATTAATCCGAATAGATGTTATCTCTGCACAGCGTTGGCTAGAAGATTCTGATATAAATGGCGGTGAAACAAAAGTTGAAAGCAATTTGCTGTCAGCTCAGTTAAGAGATTATTATGATCGACAATTAGATCCCGAACATAAGCCATCTGCTTCAGATTTAAAAGCGCTTATTGAACTGCAAACAGCAAAGGACACTTTTGATAAACAGATATCTAAACGCTTTCAAAGTGCGATGGATGAATTATCTAAATTAGGATACCCCGGCAAGTACAATCCAGAGATAGTTATTGAAGCTAAGGCACAAGCAAGTGATATAATTTCGCATGGTACAGTTGTCAAATATCCAATTTTTTCGGATGGGATAAATAGGTACGAACTTCCAGAAAAATTTAATGGACTAGGATATCAGAATTTGATTTCAATGTCTTTTAAGCTAATAAGTTTTAGAGATTCTTGGATAAACGGTGATAGACGCAAATCCGACGACGAAGATATTGATGCTATACCACCGATCCATCTTGTATTAATTGAAGAACCTGAGGCGCATTTACATGTTCAAGTACAGCAAGTTTTTATAAAAAATGCGTACGATATTTTGAGAAACAATCCTATACTAAAAAATAAAACGACTTTTAGTACTCAAATGATTGTTTCTACTCATTCAAGTAATATCGCGGCTGAATGCGAATTTGCTGATTTACGCTATTTTAAAAGAATAAAAAGTGAGACTGGATTACCAATCTCTGTAGTTGTCAATTTGTCTAGTGTATTTGGTACTCTTACTCAAACAACCCGTTTTGTTGCTAGATACCTTAAAGCAGCTCATTGTGATTTATTTTTCGCTGACGCTGCTATTCTAATTGAGGGGGCAGGGGAACGAATTTTTATGCCCTATTTTATTAGTAAGTACAATGCATTAGACGATTCTTTTATTTCAGTTTTGGAAATTGGGGGGAGATATGCTCATTATTTAAAACCGTTAATTGATACGTTAGGAATTTCGTGTCTTGTTATCACTGATTTAGATAGTACTAGTGTAAAAACTAAAGAGAGCGTAATGCCAGAACGTGGAAAAAGTTACTGTTCATCTAATCCGACTATAGCGAATTGGGTGATAATAAATACAGACTTAGATTATCTGCTCGATCTTGGTGCAGAGAGTAAAATTGAATCCAATCCTAAAATTCAAAATGCAAAAACAAGAATTGCATATCAAACCCCAATAAAAGTTAAATTCTCGGACGGATCTGAATATGAGTTCATTCCTACTACATTTGAAGATTCATTAGCATACACTAATTTTGAAAGTTTTAAAAGTATAAAAGGAAAGGGGTTAATACGTAAATTCAAGAATGCATTTATAACTGAAAACAGTACTCAAATTTCTCAAGAAATTTACAAAGCTGTTGAAAATAAAAATGCTCACAAGGCCGAATTTGCATTAGATATATTATATAATAAAGACCCTCAAAATATTGCGATACCTTTATACATAGCTGAGGGCTTGGAGTGGTTGGAAAATGAAATTTCATCCAAGGAAGATAATGATTTTCTAAACAAGGAGAAGGATTAATGGATGAGATTCACCTTATTACTGATGATAACAAAGACAATGATGCGGATAATGTTATTAAAAGTTGCTTTGATTTGAAAAATCCCCAAAGTTTTTACTTGTTTGCTGGTGCTGGAAGCGGAAAAACAAAAAGTTTGGTATCTGCTTTAGAATACATTAATAAAACGATGGGACGTATTTTCAAATCATGCGGGAAAAAAGTGGCGGTAATTACGTTTACTAATGCCGCACGGGATGAAATAAAACATAGAACTAGATATAATAACT
>CAMWXM010000206.1 GCA_947178195.1 uncultured Ruminococcus sp. | reverse complement strand
GATCCTTTTTGTGCATTTTCACTAATTCATTCTGAAAATGCTCATTTATAGTATTATAATTATATAAAAGGTGAAAAGGTATGATAAAAATTATGTTTATCTGTCACGGTAATATATGCCGCAGTCCGATGGCAGAATTTATTTTCAAGGATATGGTGAAAAAAAGTGGACGTGAAAAAGAGTTTGTCATTGCTTCTTCTGCCACAAGCACAGAGGAAATATGGAATGGGATCGGCAATCCTGTATATCCTCCTGCAAAGGCAGAGCTTGAAAAGCACAGCATTTCCTGCAAGGGCAAAAGAGCGGTACAGCTTAAAAAATCCGATTATGACAGGTATGATATTTTTCTTTGCATGGACAGCCATAATATTGACAATGCTGTAAGGATTTTCGGCGGCGACCCTGAAAATAAAGTCAGCAAGCTGCTGAAAAACCGAGATGTTTCAGACCCTTGGTATACCGAAAGATTTGACGTTGCCTACCGTGATATTTACGAGGGATGTCTTACGCTGATGGAGAATCTATGAAGTACGAAAAAATAGTTGCTGCGAAATTTATTTCACGTCCGAATCGTTTTGTTGCACATGTTCTTCTGAATGGGAAGGAAGTTTCCGTTCATGTTAAAAATACAGGAAGATGCCGTGAATTGCTTGTTCCTGACGCCGTTGTTTATCTGGAGGATTTCAGCTATCGGCAAAGTAAACGCAAGCTGTTATATGATCTTGTTGCAGTAAGAAAAGGCGGTCTATTAATAAATATGGACTCTCAGGCTCCGAATAAAGTTGCCAGAGAGGCTCTGGAAAACGGCAATATAAAATTGCCCGGCATGTCGGAGCTGATTATAATACGTCCCGAAAAGGTATACGGAGAGTCTCGTCTGGATTTCTATATTGAGGATAAAAACGGCGAAAAAGGTTTTGTTGAGGTCAAAGGTGTGACCCTTGAAAATGAAGGCGTCGCTTCATTTCCAGATGCGCCGACCGATAGGGGAGTGAAGCATATAAACGAGCTTATCAGGGCGATGGAAAATGGTTATCACAGCTATGTCTTGTTTGTGATCCAGATGTCGGGAACAAAGAAATTTACTCCCAATGATGTTACCCATAAGGAATTTGGCAACGTTCTGAGGTATGCGGCTGAAAAGGGCGTACATATTCTTGCTTACGAATGTGCTGTAACACCTGAAAGCCTGAACATAACAAAATCTGTACCAATAGAATTAAAAAAATGTCCCACAAAGTAGTAAGTCTTTGTGGGACATTTTTTTATTCTTTTAATATTTCGTCTGTATTACTTATTTTGGCCTTATTTTTTGAGCGTTTCACAAATAAAATCACAAGCTCGGTAATAATTACCGCAGCCGTAAGACCGATATAGATTGGTACAAGACCCCAGCCGCCCTTGCTTTTGCTGCTTTTGTTGTTTTCGACCGAAGCCTTATAATCGCCCTGAACATTTTTTCCCTCAGCAGGATTTGTATCTAATTTTCCAAGCATTCTGTTTGAATTTGATTCAGGATCGTTGCTTCCGAAAGTAACGACAATACCACCGTTTTGTGCGGCAACATAAGCCGATACCCATGCTAAAGGTGCATTCCAGTTAATGGTACACTCATTTACCGACCATGCCTCGATATTATCCATATAGCATTTTGCAGGAGCGATCTCTCCCATTTTCCAACCTGAACCACGTACCCACGGGTCTTGCATACCCGAATTCGGTCCGCCTACCAACACTCCGCTTGGCGCTTGTGGAAAAGTGGAATCAGCCTGATAAGACCACCATCTGTGGTGCGGATTTTCCACAGCATGAGCGCCATAGCCTGTAACGTAAGAATAGTCCATAGGATTACGTCCAAGAATATAATCCATGCCGCTTATAATACCGTCAAGATAAGTCTGCTGACCAGTCAGCTCATAAGCATAAGCCATTATCATATTGTTATTCATGATAAATGAATTTGAACCCCATGTATAACCTTGTTCGCTGATAGTATTGTTGATTGTGCTTTGTCTGTATGGTTGACCATAACCTTGTTCTTCTGTAAGTCCTACATAATAATCAGCAGCTTTTTTCAGATTATCAGTAAGCAACTGAGAGGCTGCTGAATCCAGCATACTTGTATTAAGAGCAAGGGACAGGTTTCCCAGAGCCGCAGTATGACCCCAGTTAAAACTGCCCACACTGTCCACGTCTTCGCCGCCCGAAAGTCTTGTGTCGATCTTCATATAATGTTCTGAGGCCATCATATCCTTAATATAATAATCTCCACCGTGACCATCAACGGACTGAGCGTCCCCTGTGGAAATAAAAAGCTCGCATGCCGCCCAATAAAATTCATCAGATACGTCGTCGTCGCCGTAAGGTCCTCCGCCCACAGATTCGTCCAATGGAGCGTACATATTAGGGTGAGCCTTCGCTGCGTCATAAGCCGCCTGTGCATTTGTAAGACACTGCTTTGCAAACTGAGGATCAATATTCTTCCACAAACGGTAAGCCTGAGCTGCACAAGCCGCCAGATTAAGAGTAGCCGCAGTTGTCGGCGGTTTTATGATACGTTCCTCCATATCGTCAGCAGGAGCAAGTGCAAGAGCCGTCCACTTAATGTCATGAACCTTGTGGTATACCATATTGGCATATTCGCCGTCCTTGACCATCATTTTAAACATCCATTCCATTTCATATCTTGCTTCATCGAGGAGGTCAGGATATTCATTTTGATTTTCAGGAATTACCATACTATTGTAAACGTCATCATAGCCGTTTTTCTGTGCAATTTCATACTGATTTTGCATAGTCCAGAGGGAAATGCCACCGTTTACAACATATTTACCGTGGTCGCCTGCGTCGTACCAGCCGCCCGTAACGTCAAGAGTACCGCTGCTGACGGAATATCCCCATGTCTGCTCGACAGTTGCCATATCCGGAGAATGACCCGCTTTTCTCATAAGTTCGGAGCTGTCACCGGATAAAATATACGGCTGCTCTATGTCGATACCGCTGCGGTTCTGATAAAAATAGTTCAAAGCGTCGAAAAGCATATATGAATATAGTTCACCGTTTCCTATATTAAATTCTCGGCTTTCCGCTCCGTCGTCGGATTCCAGATGATAGGTTCCCAATTCTGTAAAATCCGAAAAATCAAGCACATGAACGTTATCGCCCGAATCCTCGTCGTGTCCCTTAGGCTCGGATTTTCCCGAATAAACGCTGTTTCCGTTTGCGTCGATAACCTCAAAACCGACTGGAGAAGATTCGTCCGAGAGGAGAGTAGCCCTTTTTTTCATATCCGTAAAATATCCCAGCTGATTTGTCATAATGTCTGAACGTATCCATTCTTCCGGCGCTTTATAATCATTTTCATCGCTTGTGGTACATTCAAGTGACATATTATCGAATGTAAAAACCGTACCCTCAGGAACGCTGTCGCCGCCTATATGAAACGCCCATTCCACCTCTGCGGTTCTGTTTGCGGTAAATGTACCGTTTACTGTCTGGGTCTGATTTGCGGTAAGGGGTTTTACGTCCCATGTGGATTCATGCTGTGAAGGGTCAGATTCGCCGTGCCAGTCCTCAGCATAAGGATCAGCCATATCACCTATTTTTGTATAGTAGGTACAATCGTTGCTGGCGGTAATATCAAAGGATACGTTATAGGTATTGCCGCTTGTGATTGTAAGACCTCTGTGGCGGAATTGACAGTCCCATCTGTCCTCGCCGCCTTTTGACGCTCCACCGGGATTTACTATTGTGATTTTGTATACGCCGTCTGAAATGTCAAATTCCATTTCACCGGGAGCTGACTCGCATACATGCCATGGCAGTCCCACACCCTGTTCAAAATCTGTTTGTCCAAGGAGCTGACCTGCCGAAACAGTTGCAGACGGCAAAATTGCAGTAGTATTAAAAGCCGTGATAACTGATGTTATTATTAAAGCTGTCGTTTTTTTTATTTTTCTTTTTAGCATTTATTACCTCCTGATATTAATTTTCTAATGCATTTTGAAAAAATTCATTTACATCACCCATAAATTCTTCTGAAATCTTGCTTGTTTTGCTTTTATCAACATTATCATAAAATTTCTTATCTGCTTCTTCAGGTACATTTCCATCATATTCATCATATAACTTACTGTATTCTTCGTTTTTCTCTTTTATATATTTTATCGTTTCGTCATCTAAGAAAAGATCATTATGACCCTTTCCCTCCATTATTTTATATTCAACATTGGGATTAGTTATTTCATCCTTGTGAGAAATAATAGACGCTCCGTCAAATTTAATTGTTTCATCTTCAGTACCATGAATTATCAGAACATGAGCGTCCGATGAATTTATAGAATCCACAGCGGATATATTAGCCTTACCGCCAAAAGTAATTTTATTATTGAGCCAGATAAAAGGATACTCAATAAATGCAAGAGGTTTACTCATCATTGACTGTGCCCGCTCAAATAATATATCCATTGGCGTACTGTATCCTGAAACGCTTGCAGCCGCTTTTATGTCATGGTCTGAATCCAGAATGGCAGTGACCGCATATCCGCCCCAGCTATGACCGTAAAGAAATATGGGAAGATTTTTCAGTCTGTCGTCTGACTCGGCAAAGGTCAGAGCGGCGTCTAAGTCTATCACCGACTGAGCCATTCCCATAGTACCTTCACCCTCGCTTCTTCCCGAACCGGTGTTATCAAAGCCTAAAACCTTATAGCCGTGATCTACAAAATATAAGGTTTCAGAAATATAAGATTCCGAATATCCTCCCAGACCGTGAGAAATAATTACAAGCCCCTTGTCGCCGTCGCCGTAAATATAACCGGTAAGCTTATTATCCCCAGAATTGAAAATAATTTCTTCTCGGTCATATTTATCTGCATAATCCTCATATTTGTAATAGCCAGTATATTCAAATATTTCAGCTCTGCCAAAATTTTCATGAAGCACATACCGTACTCCAAAAAATGAGCCTATAACATACGCCAGAAAAACAATAAGTAAAAAAATCAGTATAATTCTTTTTACAAGCTTTTTCTTTGTTATCTTCATTACAAATCTCCCTTTTTCCAGCATTTGCATTGCTCTATTCGTTTTCCGTTATCGCCCTGATTTTCGTCATAAGCAAATTGCTTCAATAAGTCGCATGGAAAATCTGAACATTCGCCGCAATGCTCGTAAGTTTTTGATTCACAGCAGGCTTTTACGGGACAGCTTTCGCCCCAGAACGGCTTTTCTATATGTACGCAGCCCCTGCAGCCG